>NZ_JBFTMD010000005.1:0-281588 GCF_056396785.1 Bacillus sp. 05T21
TATAAAAAATAGTAGTGCGAACCAATGCCTTGGCCTGCACTACTAATCTTAGTATGTTTTCTTTTTTCAACTGTTCAATTGCTATAGGATAAGCTGGGTTCTTATCGACCGTTATCACACGTGGCTTTGAAACATGAAAAGACCGCAAAGCTTTCTTGAAAAAGCGCTTTGCAGCCTTATGATTTCTTGTTTTGCTTAGGCAAAAATCGATTGTGTTTCCGTTCGAATCAACAGCACGATACAGGTACATCCATTGACCTGTTACTTTGATATATGTTTCATCGACTCTCCAAGAGTCATTTATTTGTTTGAGGTAACGTCGGATCCGTTTGTCCAATTCAAGACCATACTGATGAACCCAACGCATAATCGTTGTATGAGAAATGGATAAACCCCGTTCCTCCATTATTTCCACCAAATCACGAAAACTTAGGTTGTACCGTAGGTACCATCTTACCGTTAATAAGATAATATCAGACTGATAGTGCTTACATTTGAACCGATTTTTCTTTTCCATACCGATCACACACCTTTTTAGAGTAATAGTATCAGTATGTCCGAATTTTAGAGATTACTTGTAATTACATTGAAGTTTTTGCACCAGAACCAGAAAATGAATATGATAAAGTAACGAATACGATTATCATTAAACATGAAAATATAGTACATTAAAAAGAGTAAAGTATTTTATTAAGTAGGTGAGAAAATGATAGATACGGCAGATGCTTCAATAAGTAATCATATGTATACAGAAGAAGAACAACAAAAAGTATATAAACGAACGTTAATCATCGTAAGTATTTCACAAATGTTTGGCGGGGCGGGGTTAGCTGCTGGAATTACAGTGGGGGCACTTCTTGCGCAGCAAATGCTTGGAACAGATGCATATGCAGGATTACCGGCCGCTATGTTTACATTGGGATCTGCGGTAGCGGCTTTCTTTGTTGGGAAGTTATCGCAAAAATATGGTCGCCGAATAGGGCTTGCAACAGGGTTTATAGTAGGGGGACTAGGGGCTATTGGAGTTGTATCGGCTGCGTTAACAAATAGTATTATTCTATTACTAGTCTCTTTACTCATATATGGTGCAGGTACAGCGACGAATCTACAAGCTCGTTATGCTGGTACAGATTTAGCGAATAAGAAGCAACGAGCAACTGCTGTTAGTATTACGATGGTCATGACGACTTTTGGTGCGGTAGCTGGTCCGAATTTAGTAGGCGTAATGGGGGATTTTGCCCATTCAATTGGAATTCCTGAACTAGCTGGCCCGTTCATATTATCAGCAGCGGCATTTATACTTGCGGGCCTTGTCCTTTTTGTTATGCTTCGTCCAGATCCATTAATTATCGCTAACATAATAGAAACATATAAACAAGAACATACATATAAAGGGCAACCAGTAACAGAAGAAATGATAGAAAATAAACGTGGTGTTACTGTTGGAGCAATCGTAATGATACTTACTCAAATAGTGATGGTTGCGATTATGACGATGACTCCAGTTCACATGGGACACCACGGTCATGGTTTAAGTGCAGTAGGTCTCGTGATTGGTTTTCATGTAGGCGCAATGTACCTTCCATCGCTTGTTACAGGAATGTTAATTGATAAAATTGGCCGTACTACGATGAGTATAGCTGGTGGGATGATTTTACTTGCAGCGGGTGTCATAGCTGCGATAGCACCGAGTGATTCTTTATTATTATTAATTGTTGCTCTTTCTTTACTTGGATTAGGATGGAATCTCGGATTGATTAGTGGTACAGCACAAATCGTTGACTCCACAACTCCTTCTACACGTGCTAAAACACAAGGGGAAATAGATGTTTTTATTGCGTTAGCCGGAGCTTCAGGTGGAGCGATGTCAGGAATGGTAGTAGCTAATTCCAGTTATGCGGCATTATCATTAGCGGGAGGCGCTGTAGCCTTATTACTTATTCCTGTTGTGATATGGTCTCGGAAAGGTAAATAAATTTCATGAAATTAAAAAGAGGTTCTAGTTATTTCTAGAACCTTTTTTCATACATTTAATTCAAATCCCACTCCACAATAAGCCCTAAATGCGTAAGTCCACCGCCAAACCCGTACAGTAAAAGTGTATCTCCATTATTTAATTTTCCTTCTTTTCTAGCTAAATCTAAAGCGAGTGGAATGGAAGCTGAAGATGTATTCCCCCTGTATTTTACACTGGTTAAAGTTTTTTGAATTGGAATTTCGGTTTTCTCGCAAATAGATTCAATCATTCGTAAGTTAACACTGTGTGGTACGAACCAGTCTATATCATCTATTTGCATATTTGTGGTATGTAATAGTTCTTTTATACCTGCTGGCACTGTGCGTGTTGCCCATTTATATACTTCTCTTCCGTTTTGAACGATTTTTTCATTTGTTTGCAGTGGTGTGCCATTCATAGTAGTAGATAAGTTTGTTCTGTATAGATGAATGCCACCGTCACCGTTTGTTCCCATGTGAGCAGCGATAAAGCTTGGTTTGATTTCATCTCTTTCTAATAAAATAGCTCCAGCACCATCGCCAAATAAAATGCAGGTCGTTCTATCGGTGTAATCAGTAACTTTAGATAATGTCTCTGTCGCTATGACGAGTACTTTTTGATGTGATCCAGAAGTGATTAAGCTATTACCGACATGCAGTCCGTATGTGAAACCAGCGCAAGTTGCATTTAAATCAAAAGCTAGTGTATGAGGTATGTTGAAGTATTGTTGTATTTGGCAAGCAACACTAGGGAAAACATAGTCAGCAGTAGTTGTAGCGACGATGATACAGTCAATATCTTCTAAGTTTTTCTTATATGTTGTACACAAATTTTCGATTGCTTTAATGGCTAAGTGTGAGGAGTATTCGTCTTCGTTAGCAATTCTTCTTTCTTTCATGCCTGTTCTTTGTACAATCCATTCATCATTCGTATGGACCATCTTTTCTAAATCGTTATTAGACAATACTTGATCTGGAACATAAGTACCAATTGCGGTAATACGAGATTTAGAATTCATAGGGACATCTCCTAATTTTTATTTTGTAACCTGATACTAATATCAGGTTATAAAAATGTCAATAAAGACTTTTATTGTATGGAAACGATAATGTTTAATTTACTCTGGAGGAATTTGGCGAGTAGCGTAAAAAGAATATACGAGAAGCTTTTGAAATTGATAATGAAGGGAGTGGGGCTCCTTGAAAAGAATTTTGCGCATGTTGCCTGTTGTCATTATTTGTAGCTTTATTCTTATTGTTTTTCCAGATAAATCTTATGCTTGTGACTGTATTAAAAAATCTCCAGAGGATGCATTTCAAAAAAATGATGTGGTGTTTGAGGGGAAAGTAATTGAGGTTGGAAGGAAAGAGGGGATTGGAACTGAATTTCTATTTGAAGTGAAGAATATTTGGAAAGGGACAAGTTCTTCGCAAATTATTATGTATACAAGTGTTAGTAGCTGTGAATTTCCTTTTGCAGAGGGAGGAGAGTACCTAGTCTTTTCTTCTTACAGAGGAGAAGAAAAGTTAGAGACATCTATCTGCAGTGGAACGAAGAGATTAGATGAGGCAGAGATTCAGAAAAATGCTTTAAGTCATATTGCAAAAGAGTCTGTTCCGACGAAGAAAGTGTATTTAAAAGATGAAATGGTAAGCGGTTTAAGTTGGTGGCAAGTGACTATCATTTCTATAGGTGTGTTATTAATAATTGCTGTTGTTATTTTCATTGTGAGAAGAACTCGCAAAAAATGACGATTAAAGTAAAAATATAAAGATTTTCTTTCGGTTTCTATAGGTGGTTTAATCTTGTGAAAGCGAATTACTTATGCTACACTTTATTTAACTTAAAATGAACGGAGGGGCTTCCTTTGATCTTAATCAGATTACGTCTCAATACTTTGTGCCGATAATTGAATAGCGCTCAAAGGCTCTGTCTGTGTACAGAGTGAACGGGATTGGTCTGCCTATTTTAAAGGAACCCTTTATTAAGCTTATATGTGAAAAAGAGGGAGGGACGAATACGCCCTCTTTTTGTTTTGCCTTTATAAATAGAATGGGATAGTATAGGTGAACACTTGTTGGATACGTATACTATCTTGGGACTTTTTGACCATGTATAGGACGAAAGCACTGCTTTCTTCTATTTCTTTGGTGAACCCTTATCCGTTTACGAAAACACAGGCAGTGACCTGTGTTTTTTATTTTGCGTAATCGAAATGGAGGAATAAATATATGGAAGAATTATTACAAAGAGCAATATTAGTTGGAGTAAATTTAGGTAAGGAAGCTGATTTTGCATATTCGATGGAAGAGTTAGCAAATCTTACGGAAGCTTGTGATGTGGAAGTAATCGGTCAAGTGATGCAAAATTTACAACGAGTAAATCCGTCGCATTATATTGGAAAAGGGAAGATTGAAGAAGTAGCAGCGTATGTGAAAGAAGCAGATGCAAATATGGTCATCTTTAATGACGAATTATCTCCTTCACAAATTCGAAATTTAGAAGAGGATTTAGATTGTAAAGTAATTGATCGTACCATTTTAATTTTAGATATCTTTGCGCAACGTGCGAAAACGAAAGAAGCGCAGTTGCAAGTAGAAGTGGCCCATCTTCAGTACATGATGCCTCGTTTAATCGGTCTTCGTGAATCTTTAGGAAGACAAAGCGGGGGAGTTGGCACGAAAAATAAAGGTGTCGGTGAGAAGAAGTTGGAATTAGATCGTCGTAAAATTGAAGAACAAATTGCGGCTTTAAATAAAGAATTAGAAGCACTTGTTGCACAGCGTCAAACGCAGCGTAAACAACGTAAGAAAAATGAAGTTCCGGTTGTGTCATTAGTAGGATATACGAACGCAGGTAAATCAACGATAATGAATGCGATGCTTGAAATTTTTAATGGTACTGTAGAGAAACAAGTATTTGAAAAGGATATGTTATTTGCGACGTTAGAGACATCTGTACGAAATATTGATTTGCCGGATAATAAATCATTTTTATTAACGGATACTGTTGGATTTGTAAGTAAATTACCACATCATCTTGTGAAAGCATTCCGTTCAACGTTAGAGGAAGTGGCGGAAGCAGATTTACTTATTCACGTCGTAGATTACTCAAATCCTAATTATGAGCAATTAATTGATATTACAAATGAAACGTTAAAGAAAATTGGCGTGGAAAATATCCCGACGATTTATGCATACAACAAATCAGATTTGGTAGATGTTGAAATCCCGAAAGTGCAAGAAGATCGCGTTTATCTATCTGCGAAGAAACATGTTGGAATTGAAGAGCTTGTAGAAGTAGTTCGTTCACACATTTATAAAGAGTATACGAAGTGTGAAATGTTAATTCCGTATGATCAAGGACAGGTAGTTTCGTATTTCAACAATCATGCACACGTTTTATCTACGAGTTATGAAAACGAAGGTACGAAAATGGCACTAGAATGTAAGACGAGTGATTATGAGAAATATAAGCGTTTTTCTATTTAATAAAAAAAGGCGATCTTAATATGTTTTAGGATCGTCTTTTTCTTCATAGTTGCAAGCCTTCCTTTCATCCTGCCTTAGTATAAAAGAAAATACAAAGAGCTCATATAAATAAATCCGACAAAGCAGATAGAAAAAATATATTTTTTTAGAAGTTGAATTTCTGGAAAAAGAAATGAAACCAGTATAGAATAGAAATGTTTCAAAACTCAGAATTTATTCTGATTAAAGTCTAAATTTATTACACTAACTGTAATAAATATATATTTTGTACAGGAAGGAGAAATACACATATGCAGGCAGTTTCACAAAAAAATACAGTAGAAACACCGACGATATATCGAATATTATTTGCGATTAGTTTCGGACATTTTTTAAATGATTCGATGCAAGCGGTTGTGCCCGCGTTGTTTCCTATTTTGGAAAAAACGATGAATTTATCCTACATGCAAGTAGGGTGGATAGCGTTCGCGTTAAATATGACGTCATCGATTATGCAGCCGGTTTTTGGTATGTATTCAGATAAGAAGCCGTCACCATTTTTATTACCACTCGGTATGTTTTCGAGCATGCTTGGGATGATTGGGCTCGCGTTTGCCCCGAATTTTATTATTGTTATTATTTCTGTTTTATTTATTGGATTAGGTTCCGCAGTCTTTCATCCAGAAGGTGCCCGAGTTGCTTATATGGCGGCAGGTGCCAAACGTGGTTTAGCACAAGCGATTTATCAAGTGGGAGGAAATACAGGGAATTCTCTAGCACCTATTTTTACAGCATTAGTTTTCGTTCCGCTCGGTCAAATTGGTTCTTTAGGTTTTACAGCCTTTGCAGCAGTAGGAATTGTATTACTAATTTTCGTATCAAATTGGTATAAAAATGAATTAGCCACTGGTGCTGTAAGAAGGAAAAAGAGGGCTGCACTTGAGGCTGAAAATGCGATTGTAAGTACGCACATTAAATTTGTTATTATACTTCTTGTTTTTCTAACATTCGTACGTTCTTGGTACGGTGCTGGTATCGGGAATTTCTATCAATTTTATTTAATAGAGCATTACGGTTTATCTATAAAAAATGCACAGTATTTCGTCTTCGCTTTTATGATTGCTGGTGTATTAGGTACTTTCTTTGGTGGTCCGCTAGCGGATCGATTCGGTAAGAAAAAGATTATTGTCTTTTCGATGCTCGGTTCAGCGCCGCTTGCACTATTGTTACCTCACGTTTCTCTTATGTGGGTTGTACCGTTATTTTTATGCATTGGATTTATTAGCTCTAGTAGTTTTAGTGTAATCGTTGTATATGCACAAGAACTTGTTCCAGGGAAAGTTGGAATGGTGTCAGGATTAATTGTCGGTCTTGCGTTTGGCCTTGGAGCATTAGGTGCTGTAGTCCTTGGGAAATTAGCTGATATGTATAGTCTTCAATTTATTATGCTATTATGTAGTTGTTTACCATTAATTGGACTGACTTCATTGTTACTGCCAAATGATAAGAAAACGATAGAATAGGAGATGTGCTATGAAAGTATGTGAAAACGTTACAGAATTAATAGGAGATACACCTGTCGTTCGATTATCTAAATTTATTCCAGAAGGCGCGGCGGATGTGTATGTAAAACTGGAAATGTTTAATCCGTCACGCAGTGTGAAAGATCGTGCTGCTTATAATTTAATTCATATTGCCGAGGAACACGGCCTCATTAAGCCGGGTGATACAATTATTGAACCGACGAGTGGCAATACAGGAATTGGTTTAGCGATGAATGCAGCAGCTAAAGGATATAAAGCTATTTTAATTATGCCAGACAATATGTCCAAAGAGCGTATTAATTTATTGAAAGCATACGGAGCAGAAGTAGTTTTAACACCAGCGGAACAAAGAATGCCAGGAGCAATTGCGAAGGCGATAGAGTTACAAAAAGAAATTCCAAATAGCTTTATTCCGCAGCAATTTGAAAACCCAGCAAATCCGAATATTCATCGTTATACGACTGCACTTGAAATTTATGAACAAATGGATGGAGAGCTTGATGCATTTGTAGCAACCGCAGGAACAGGCGGAACAATTACAGGGACCGGTGAAACGTTAAAAGAGAAACTACCAAACTTATATATTGCAGTAGTAGAACCGAAAGGATCCCCAGTGTTATCTGGCGGTGTTCCAGGCCCTCATAAACTAGCCGGAACAAGCCCAGGGTTTATTCCCAAAAACTTAAATACAGAAGTGTATAACGAAATTATTCAAATTGCGGATGAAGAAGCATTAACTACAATGAGAAACATAGCAAGACAAGAAGGCTTATTAGTAGGACCATCTTCAGGAGCTTCTGTGTACGCTGCAATTATGATTGCAAAACGCTTAGGCGCTGGTAAAAAAGTTTTATGTATTGCACCTGATACAGGGGAGCGTTATTTGAGTATGGGATTATTTGAATGAAAATGATAGAAACCCCTTAATGGTGAAATAGAGCTATTAAGGGGTTTGTTGTAGGTTATTAAGAGAGGGGAAGCACAATGAAACTATTAAAACCAATAAATGAATATAGTGAACAAATTATGGAATATCGGGAGGTATTTTTACATACTGATGAACAACCACACGGTAGTAGTTCTCTACAAAATTTTGCTTCTCTTGATAAATGGTTTGCAAAAGTGAGTATACAAGAAGTAGGAGAAAACTTACCATCTAATCGAGTGCCGTCTAGTCAGTTTTTAAGTATTGAAAAAGGAGAACTTATTGGTTTTGTGAATATTAGACATCGATTAAATCCAGAATTATTACTGGAAAGCGGTCATATCGGTTATAGTGTCCATCCGAATAAACGTCGCCTAGGTTACGCGACAAAACAATTGAAACTTGCATTAAGTGAAGCGCAAAAGTTAGGGCTGAAGAAGGTGTTAATAACTTGTGATAAAGCTAATATTGGTTCGGCTAAAACGATTCAAAAGGTTGGCGGTGTGCTAGAAAATGAAGTAGTTTCTTCTAATTCTGGCGAAATTGTTCAGCGTTATTGGGTAGAAATATGATTTAGTGGAAATTTGAAAAGGTAATATAATGTTTAATATCGAAATAGATAAATGAAAAGTAAGGGGAGTACTGCAGTTTTAGGGGGAAATGCAATGGTATTAAAAGAGAAAGCGATAGAGATGTCGGAGATTTATAGGCAAAACCAGAAAGTCGAAGCTATTATTTTAGCAGGCTCTGTAGCGAGAAAATTAGAAGATGAGCATTCGGATATCGAATTACATATTTTATGGTCAACACCACCAGAGGATGAAGATCGTCTAGGTCCGATTAACAATATTGGTGGAACAATTTTGTCATATCATCCATACGAGGAAGAAGAATGGTCGGAAACGTATTTGACGAAAGAAGGAATTAAACTAGAGATTAGTAATTTTTTAACAGTGACAGTAGAAAGGGTTATTTCAGAAGTTATGGAGCAGTATGATATAAATTATGAGAAACAATGTATTGTATCATCGGTTCATGATGGTGTGAGTTTGTATGGGGAAGTGAAAGTACATGCTCTAAAAGATAGAGTTGAAGCATTGCCAGAAGAACTGGCGAAAAGGATGATTTTAGAAAACCTTTGGTTAAGCAATCGTTGGCATAATCGAGAGGCGCTTTTAAAACGAAAAGACTGGCTTATGCTTTATGATGTTATTTGTGAAGTGCAAAGGGATTTATTCGGTTTGAATAGAATGTACGTGCACCATCCTGCATTTAAATGGATGGCTTATAATGTAGAGCGCATGACTATCAAACCTGAAAATCTATATGAGCGTATGGCGGATACGCTGATAGGGGAACCAGAGTATAGTGTACAGGAGTTAGAAGTGTTGATCGAAGAGGTATTACATTTAGTAGAACAATATGCTCCAGGACTAAATATTGCTGAACAACAAAAGCTCATTCAATATGCGAAGTAAAAAAACAAGAGATGTAACAACGAGTTACATCTCTTGTTTTTTTATTTAACTAACTTTCCTAATACAGGTAAACGTTGAATACGATTACCGAGAATATGCGAAGCAAGTCCACTCGTTAATACGAATAAAAGATAAACAAGTCCTCCTGCTGATGCGCATATAAATACAATAATCAGTGATTCTACATAAGATTGGCCAGGAATAATCCAGCTTATAAATGCTCTTAATACGATCACAACAGCAGACATTGCTGTGGAGTAAATCGTAATAAGAAATACTGTTTTTGCTGTTTCGCCAATTTTAAATTTCGCAAACTTAACGATGCAGTACAACATAATAATATTTGAAACGAGATATCCAAGAATTGTTCCAAGTACAGCACCATGTCCACCGAATAAATGTAAGAGCGGTGTGTTCACCACAATTTTAACGAGAATACCGGCTGAGAATGCAATCATTGTTTTTCTTTGATAATCAATTCCTTGTAATATAGCTGCTGAAACTGTGAAAATTGCACTTAATACAGCAGAAGGTGCAAATGAAATTAAATATTGTGATCCACCAAGTGCAATTTCAGGATTTACATAAACCATGCGGAATGCATCGTAAGCGATACTAGCAAGACCGAATGCGGCTGGGATAGTGAAGAATAACAACACTTGAAATATCTTTGAAATTTGTCCTTGTAATTCATCTAGCTTCCCGCTTGTAAATGATTTCGTTATAGCCGGAATAATTGTTAATGAGAATCCAGTTGCAAGTGAAGCCGGAATCATAATTAACTTTTGGGCATAGTTCGTTATATAAGCGAAAACTGCATTCGCGGTTTCTAAAGGTTCTCCCATCGCTCTAAGGACATCAGCTACGGTATATTGATCTACTAACGTATAGAGCGGGATTGCAATGCCTACAAATACAATTGGAATTGCATAACGTAGTAACTCCATATAAATACTTCTTAACGGAATGTTTGATGATCTCGTTTTCAGCTCACCTTCAGGAGGTTTTAATCCATTATATTTTTTCCAGTACATCATTAAAATAGAGACGCTTGCAAGTGCCCCGATAACAGCACCAAATGTAGCAACTGCAACAGAAGAAGCTACTGAACCTCCTAATAGTTTTGAGACGATAAAACTACCAACTAAAATGAAAACGACACGTGCGATTTGTTCTACGACTTGAGAAACAGCACTTGGTTTCATATGTTGAAAACCTTGGAAATAACCACGTGTAACACTCATAGCTGGTACGATAATAAGCGCGAAGCTTAATGCTCGCATTGTAAGTGTTACGTCTGCGATAAATTGTGGATCTGGTGTTTTCGAGCGAATAATAAATTGTGATATGTACGGTGCTCCAATAAATAAAGTTAAAAATCCTAAAAAGCCCATAAACATCATTAATTTTACGCTCGAGTTATACAATTTTTTACTTGTACTATAATCACCAAGTGCATTATGTTTTGCAACAAATTTTGAGACGGCAATAGGAATACCAGCTGTTGAAAAGCTTAATAAAATACCGTACCAAGAGTATGCGTATCCATATAAAGCGACCCCTTGCGTTCCAACTAATAATTGAAAGGGGAAAAAGTATATAAAACCTAAAATTCGTGAAATCATTGTTGCACCACTTAATAAAGCGGTACCTTTTAAAACTTTTGAAGTAGACAAAATTCTTTCCTCCTACTCGTGCTGTCTTGCATTTATCCCGCTATTTGCGGGCAGTAAGACTCCCACCTCAAAATGCGACTGGAGCAAAGAAGTTAGGTGGGAGATCAACTGCCCGTAAACGCCCGATTGGTTCAACTAATAATCAGTGAGGGATGAACAAAACCCCCACTGATTAAAGTTTCACTTTATCGTATACTACTATAAACCTGCTAGAGAAGTTAATACAGTATAAACCATAAATGTTCTAATACTATTCATACAAAAGTCATATTTTGAATTTTTAAATAGAATGTAATGCATAAAATTTCAAAATATAAGTTGACACTATTTTTAATGTATGATAAAAATGATAGTAATCAATTCGGAAAATAATATTTGGGCAATGAAAGGGTATAGTAGTGAAAATCTCCCTATTTCAGAGAGCTGATGGTTGGTGTGAATCAGTATATAGATTATTCATGAAGTTCGTCCTGGAGCATCTTTCATAAATCTCACATTATGAGGAAATGAAAGACGGTAGTTTATACCGTTATCAAATAAAGTGGTGAAGATTGTTTCACAACTAGGGTGGTACCGCGATATTTATCGTCCCTACGTATTTACGTAGGGACGTTTTTTATTTAGGTCTTAACTTTGTTGTGTCTTCATAACTAGGGTGGTACCGCGATATTTTATCGTCCCTACGTATTTGCGTAGGGACGTTTTTTATTTAGGTCCTAACTTTGTTGTATCTTCATAACTAGGGTGGTACCGCGATATTTTTGTCGTCCCTACGTATTTACGTAGGGGCGTTTTTTATTTGAGAGGAAGTGGTTGGATTAGAACGGGCTAGTAATAGAACAATATGAACATAGAGCGAATTATAATGAAAAGAAAAAGAAAAAGAGAGGAGATAAAAAGATGAATTCACAGCAATGGACATCGAAATTAGGTTTCGTATTAGCTGCAGCAGGTTCAGCAATTGGTCTTGGGGCGATTTGGAAATTCCCGTATATGGCCGGCATCGGAGGAGGCGGAGCATTCTTCCTTATTTTCATCGGTTTCACATTATTAATTGGTTTACCGCTATTATTAGCTGAATTCGTTATTGGAAGAAGTACACAAAAAGAGGCTGTTGATGCGTATAGAGAGATTGCTCCTAAAACGTTATGGCCGTGGTTAGGTAAATTAGGGATTGTAACATGTTTCATATTACTTTCTTTCTACAGTGTTGTAGGGGGTTGGATTTTATTATACTTATGGAATGCAATTACAGGTAGATTATGGGAAGGAAATGGAGCATACGAAGCTACGTTTGGTGAAATCATTTCCAATCCGTATTTAGCAGTTGGATCACAGCTATTATTCATCCTTATTACTATTTTTATCGTAAGTAAAGGTGTACAAAATGGTGTTGAAAAAGTAAATAAATATTTCATGCCAGCACTATTCGTTTTATTCTTTGTATTAATTGTTCGTGCACTTACGTTAGACGGTGCTGGAGAAGGAATTCGATTCTTCTTACAACCTGATTTCTCAAACGTAACATCAGAAATCATTTTATATGCAATGGGGCAATCGTTCTTCTCGCTATCCGTCGGTGTAGCCGTTATGGTAACGTATAGCTCATACTTACCGAAAGAAGAAAGTTTACCGCGTTCAGCATTTTCTATCGTAGCTTTAACGCTTGTTATTACATTACTTGCAGGGCTTGCAATTTTCCCAGTTGTGTTCGCATTTGGAATGGAACCATCTCAAGGACCAGGACTATTATTTATCGTATTGCCAGCTATTTTCAGTAAAATGGCGTTCGGAAAATTATTCTTCATCGTTTTCTTATTACTATTCTTCTTTGCTACTGTTACATCAGCAATTTCGATGTTAGAAATTAGCGTTGCGTCCTTAACAACAAAAGGTAAAAGCAAAGGGAAACGTGAAAAAATGGCTTTAATTGTTGGGTTGTTAATCTTTGTTGTTGGGGTTCCATCAGCATTATCATTCGGTTTGTTAAGCGATGTGAAGCCATTTGGAAAAACAATTTTTGATTTAGCAGACTATGCGGTTAGTAACATACTAATGCCGCTTGGTGTTTTATTAGTTTCCATCTTTGTTCCGTTGAAAATGAAGAAAGATGTATTAATGAAAGAGCTTGGTGTAAGTAAAAATAAAGGCTATAAACTATTCGTATTATGGTTATTCTTACTTCGCTATATTGCACCAATTGCGATTGTTATCGTATTCCTAAATGTATTAGGAATCATTTAATGTAAAGCGTTAGTCTATCGTTTTAACGAAAAGACTAGCGCTTTTTTTAAAAAAGATTATGAAGATGCAAGGCGAGAAAAATTAGCATATAATAAAATACAAAAGGTATATTAGGAGGTATTGATATGGCGATTACAATTCAATTGCCAGACACTGCAGCGTCTCATGCAAAGCCAAGTATGGAAATGGCGATACTTTGCGTGAGGTAGACAAGTAATATACAATCAATCGCCAAAATGAGCTCGTATCATTTTTTATATTTGGCTTTGCACCTTATTGAAATGAACCATAAAAAATAAGGGGCGAGCAGAAATGAAATACGTAAAGGCTAAGGCCGTTTTACCAGAAAGTTTAATTGCTGAAATTCAAAAGTATATACAAGGTGAAACAATTTACATTCCAAAACAAGAAACAAAACATTATAAATGGGGTACACGATCTGGCGGAAGAAAACAACTGGATGAAAGAAATAAAGCAATTAAAGACGCTTTTAAAAGTGGAATTGCAATTCATCAATTAGCAGAAGAATATTTTCTGTCTGGAGAAACGATTAAGAAAATCGTGTATTCTAAATAAGGAAGCCGCCTTTAATTGGAAACTTAGAGGCGGTTTTGTTATGTAATGTTCTTTTGTAAATCGTCTTTTACATACCGTAAAAGATAATTATTGTATACAATAAAACTAATTCAACAATTTGTATGGAGTGATAAAGATGGAAGCTTTTATTAGAAGTGATCAATACAATTTTATAAAGTCACAAGCTTATATTTTAGCAAATGGACACGCGACGGCAAATGATAGAGGAGTAATTCAAGCGTTAAAGTCACTTGCAATTGAAAAGATAATACATGTATTTGAGAATTTAACGGATGAACAGAAAGAGTTAATTGATACAGTATTAATAGTTCAAAATAGAGAAGATGCAGAATCGTTTTTAATGAAAATAAATCCGTATGTCATTCCGTTTCAGGAAGTTACAGCACAAACGTTAAAAAAACTATTCCCTAAAGCAAAAAAATTAAAACTGCCTGATATGGAAGAACTGGACATGAAAGAATTATCTTATTTAAGCTGGATTGACAAAGGATCAAGTAGGAAATTTATTGTAGCGAAAAATGATAAAAATAAGTTTGTTGGTCTGCAAGGAACATTTCAAAGTTTAAATAAAAAAAGCATTTGTTCATTATGTCATGGGCATGAAGAAGTAGGAATGTTTTTAGTTGAAATTAAAGGTGATGTACCAGGAACTTTCGTTAGAAAGGGAAACTATATTTGCAAAGATGGTGTAGCTTGTAATCATAATATGAAATCGCTTGATAAATTACAGGATTTTATCGAGAGATTAAAGAAATAAAATGGAAGACCTCTAGTACTTAAACTGGAGGTTTTTATTTTTTGAAGAAGTAATAATAGGCTTCTTTTGTAGCTGTAGATTTATAAAAAAAGTCAGGTCATTTATAATGAAATTTGATAAAAACATCTATTTGGATACAGTTACTTATATGCAAGGAGGTAAAACATGAATTACATTTCACCGAAAGATGAGGTGTTAAAGGTGAAACGATGGCCTAAAGATACGATAGCGGCGGGGCGTGGTCATACTGTTGGTCTTAAATCGGATGGCACAGCGGTAGCGGTGGGGCGAAATAAAGAAGGTGAATGCAATGTAAGCGGCTGGCGTGATATTGAAGCGGTCGCGGTGGGGAATGTTCATATGGCGACGAACACAGGTAATGCTCATACAATAGGTCTTACCGCTGACAGTACTGTGGTAGCAGTGGGGTGGAATAAGCATGACCAATGCGATGTAAACGATTGGCGCGATATTGTAGCGATAGCGGCGGGGTGGCGTCGTACCATTGGTCTTAAATCGGATGGCACGGTGGTAGCAGTGGGACGAAATAAAGAAGGTGAATGCAATATAAATAGCTGGCGTGATATTGTGGCGGTCGCGGTGGGTGACTGGCATACAGTCGGTCTTAAATTGGACGGAACGGTGACGACTGTGGGTAATAATCGATATGACCAATGCAATGTAAGTGGCTGGCGTGATATTGTGGCGATAGCGGCAGGATATCTTCATACAGTTGGTCTTAAATCGGACGGCATGGTGATGGCTGTGGGTAATAATAAACATGGCCAATGTGATGTCAGTGGCTGGCGTGGTATTGTAGCGATAGCGGTGGGTAGTAATCATACAATCGGTCTTAAATCAGACGGCATGGTGACAGCTGTGGGTAATAATAAACATGGTCAATGTGATGTAAGTGATTGGCGCGATATTGTAGCGATAGCGGCGGGTTGTGCCCATACAGTCGGTCTTAAATCAGACGGCACGGTGGTAGCGGTGGGTGATAACGAATATGGCCAATGCGATATAGACAGCTGGCATGGTATCCGACTGCCCGATCCAAACATTTTGTCAATCTAAATATTTGTTGATGGGGAATAGGAATGTTTAATTTCTAATAAATCGCTGATAATATTATTTTACTCAAAGATAAAAACGCATCGCACTTTGAAAAGAAAGCACGATGCGTTTTTATTATTTTTTTTGCCAATTTTCTTTTATGAAATCTTCACGGCCAGATTCTTTTTGCTCGGTAGCATATTTCTCTGGATTCTTTTTATAGAAATGTTGGTGATATTCCTCTGCTTCATAAAAAGGTGCAGCTGAGCGAATTTCAGTCACAATAGGATCTTTAAACATACCGCTTTCTGCTAGAGTTTGCTTCGATTTTTCTGCAAGCTCTTTTTGTGTTTCATTATGATAAAAAATTGCTGTGCGGTAAGAGGGACCACGGTCAAAAAATTGTCCGCCGTCATCAGTTGGATCAATTTGTGGCCAATATAAATCTAGTAATTTTTGATAAGGAAAAATAGAAGGATCGAATGTAATTTGTACAACTTCTAAATGTCCAGATGTTCCAGTCTTTACTTGTTCGTATGTTGGGTTTTCTACATGACCACCTGCATAGCCGGAAAGTATTTTATGAATACCAGGAAGTTCATCAAATGGTTTTACCATGCACCAAAAACAACCGCCTGCGAAGGTTGCGAGTTCGTATGTTTTTTCAGACATTGCTGTAACCCTCCTAAATATATATGTTTTATACAGTATTATATAAATTGTTTTATTGCGCAATAAAAAAGATTTGAAAATATATGTTTTTTATAAACAAGATCCTCCGCTCACATCAATCAATTGTCCAGTAACCCAGCGACTATCAGGAGAAGCGAGAAATGCAGCAGTGTCGGCAATGTCTTCTACTTCACCTAATCGATTGAAAGCTGAAATGTTAGTAGCGTACTGTTTCATCATTGGATCACTCAAGAGTTCCACATTCATATCTGTTTTAATGAAGCCTGGAAGTATTGCATTTACAGTAATACCTCGTGTGCCAAGTTGTTTTGCTAGAGTGAAAGTCATTGTGTTAATTGCACCTTTCGTCATACTATATGCAACGAAATCAGGTAAAGAAATGCGAGTTGCGGCTGATGAGATATTAACAATCCGGCTATTGTCACGTAAACGCGGTAGAGCTTGTTGGATGATGAAGAATGGTGCTTTTGCATTTACTGCAACGATTCTATCAAAAAATTGTTCAGTCGTTTCTTCAATAAAAGCACCAGGTCCAATTCCAGCGTTGTTTATTAAAATATCAAATTCCGTTCCACCAGTTCGCTTTTGCAATTCAGTATCTAAAGAATTATATAGGTTTTCTACACCGTGTAAAGATTCAAGATTTGCACCGATAGAAAAAGCTGATCCGCCATTTGATTGAATTTCATGAACAGTTTCTTCAGCATCTTCTTTTCGGTTACCATAATGAACAGCAACTAATGCACCATCGTTTGCTAACCGTTTTGCGATAGCACGTCCAATTCCTCGGCTTGCTCCTGTAACTAATGCTATTTTTCCTTTTAACATAGTTTTCTCATCTCCTCATAAATTTTATATGTTTTTAAGTTGTTTTTCTTTATGTAGTAATGCGAACATACTTAAGTAATATATGAGTATGTGTAAGAGGTTCATTCCGATTTTGTTTTGAGAAAAAATAAATAGATTTCTAGTGAATAGAATGAATTTTAATTTTTTTCTAAAAACATGTTGACAATGAAAAGAACCGCGTCCTATAATACGTGTAACAAATAAAAGCGAATTAAGAATTTTCTAACTTTATATGTTGTATATGCAAAGAAGAGGAAAGTAGATGATTATGGTCGTTTCAGAGAGCTACTCCTAGGCTGCGAGAGTAGTAGCAATCGAATCATTGAAGATCACCTCGGAGCATCGCTTGCGAAAGGGAAACTGAGTAGAGGGCGGCGGCATCGTCTCCGGTAAAAGGACGGAGGTCTGATTGGACCTATGAAGCTTATATTTCGTGAGAAGTATAAGGAAGCTGAGTGGTAACGCGAAACTCTCGCCTCAGCAATCAAAGCTACTAATTTGTAGTAGTTGATTGCTGAGGCGAGAGTTTTTATTTTAAAAATAGAATAAAAGAATGCGAGGAAGAGGAGAGTAAATGATAAAGATTGTTTCAGAGAGCCGCCCAAAGGCTGTGAGGGTGGTAACAATTGAATCATTGAAAATCACCTCGGAGCACTGCTTTTGAAGTTAGTAAAAAGTAGCGGAGTTGTTTCCGATAGAAAAACAAAAGTCTAATTGGACTTGCAGAGCTTATATTTCGTGAGAAGTGTAAGGAAGCTGAGTGGTACCACGAGTCTCTCGTCTCAGCAATGGATTGCTACAAGTGTGTAAGTAATCGATTGTTGAGACGAGTATATTTTTAAGATTAGTATACTGAATATTCTGTTAAAAATACTCATCTCAGCAATCGATATAGAAATAGATTGCAAAAACAGAGATAAAACAGAGGAGCGATGTGAGATGGGAAACCAGTACATTTATATGAATGGGGAATTTGTAGAGAAAGAAAAGGCAGTTGTTTCAGTATATGATCACGGTTTTTTATACGGAGACGGTGTATTTGAAGGGATTCGTAGTTACGGAGGAAATGTATTTTGTTTAAAAGAACATGTGAAACGATTATATGAATCGGCGAAATCTATTTTACTTACAATTCCAATGACGGTAGATGAAATGGAAGAAGCAGTTGTACAAACATTGCAAAAAAATGAATACACGGATGCCTACATTCGATTAATTGTTTCAAGAGGAAAAGGTGACTTAGGGCTCGATCCGAGAAGCTGTGTGAAACCGAGCGTAATTATCATTGCAGAACAATTAAAGTTATTCCCTCAGGAATTTTATGATAATGGACTAAGCGTTGTGTCTGTTGCATCAAGACGTAATACGCCAGACGCATTAGACCCACGCATTAAGTCAATGAACTATTTAAATAACGTGCTTGTAAAAATTGAAGCGGCACAAGCGGGAGTGCTAGAGGCTCTTATGTTAAATCAACAAGGATATGTTTGTGAAGGGTCAGGAGATAATGTTTTCATTGTGAAAGATGGAAAAGTGTTAACACCTCCTTCGTACTTAGGGGCGCTAGAAGGTATTACGAGAAATAGTGTGATTGAGTTATGTGAGCGTCTAAGTATTCCGTGTGAGGAAAGGCCATTTACTCGCCATGACGTATATGTAGCAGATGAAGTGTTTTTAACAGGAACTGCAGCGGAACTAATTCCTGTAGTGAAAGTAGATTCAAGAGAAATTGGAGATGGAAAACCAGGAGATGTAACAAAAAGATTAACCGAAGAATTTAAAAAATTAACGAGAGAAAGAGGAGTACGTGTTCCAGGATTGGTGGAAAGTTTAGCGTAAATAGGGAGAGGAGTTAATTAAAATGGAGGAACAGTATACAGCATGTGATGAACTGCAGAGTGAAGAAGCTACAGGTGCTGGACACGTTATTCAATGTTTGAAGAAATTAGGTGTAACGACCGTTTTCGGTTATCCAGGCGGAGCGATTTTACCAATATACGATGCGTTATACGAAAGTGGTTTAAAGCACGTGTTAACTCGTCATGAACAAGCTGCAATTCATGCAGCGGAAGGATATGCGAGAGCTTCTGGAAAGGTTGGGGTAGTCTTTGCTACCTCTGGCCCAGGGGCGACGAATTTAGTTACGGGTTTAGCAGATGCTTATATGGATTCGATTCCTTTAGTTGTCATTACAGGGCAAGTTGCAACGCCTTTAATTGGTAAAGACGGATTTCAAGAAGCGGATGTTGTCGGAATTACAGTACCTGTTACGAAGCATAATTACCAAGTTCGTGATGTAAATCATTTATCACGAACTGTGCAAGAAGCTTTTTACATCGCCAAAAGCGGGCGACCGGGACCGGTATTAATCGATATTCCAAAAGATGTTCAAAATGCAAATGTAACATGTTTCTTTAATGAAGAAGTGGAGATTCCAGGATATAAACCAGAACCTTTGTCAGACAGTTTGAAACTGAGGGAGGTAGCAAAATCAATTTCAAAAGCAAAACGCCCACTCCTTTATATCGGGGGAGGCGTCATTCATTCAGGCGGATCTGAAGAACTCATCAAGTTTGCGAGGGAGAATCGTATTCCAGTCGTTTCAACTTTAATGGGACTGGGTGCATATCCGCCGGGAGATCCGTTGTTTTTAGGAATGCTCGGTATGCATGGAACGTACGCTGCAAATATGGCAGTAACAGAATGTGACTTATTACTGGCGTTAGGTGTTCGTTTCGATGATCGTGTAACAGGAAAATTAGAACTTTTTTCTCCCCATTCGAAAAAAGTACATATTGATATTGATCCTTCTGAGTTCCATAAAAATGTAACTGTAGAGCATCCGATTGTTGGTGATGTGAAAAAGGCGCTATATATGCTATTACATATGTCTATTTATTCACAAACAGATGAATGGCTTCAGAAAGTGAAGAAATGGCAAGAAGAATATCCACTTTCATATAAGCAAAAAGAATTTGAGTTAAAACCACAGCATGTTATCAACTTAGTAAGTGAATTAACGAATGGTGAAGCGATTGTCACGACAGAGGTAGGACAGCATCAAATGTGGGCTGCTCACTTTTATAAAGCGAGAAAACCACGGACTTTCCTAACATCAGGGGGATTAGGGACGATGGGATTTGGTTTTCCAGCAGCAATTGGTGCTCAGCTTGCAAAAGAAGAAGAACTTGTCATCTGTATTGCTGGTGATGCTTCTTTCCAAATGAACATTCAAGAGCTGCAAACAATTGCTGAAAATAATATTTCTGTCAAAGTATTCATCATAAACAACAAATTTTTAGGAATGGTAAGGCAATGGCAAGAAATGTTTTATGAAAACCGTTTGTCGGAATCGAGAATTGGGTCACCAGATTTTGTGAAAGTAGCAGAAGCTTATGGTGTAAAAGGGCTAAGAGCAACAAATTCGTTTGAGGCGAAAAAGGTAATGTTAGAAGCATTTTCTCATGAAGGTCCTGTCGTAGTTGACTTTTGTGTAGAAGAAGGTGAGAACGTCTTTCCGATGGTTCCGCCAAACAAAGGGAATAACGAAATGATTATGAAGAGGTGGGAAGAATGAGTCATACTTTTTCATTAGTTATTCATAACGATCCGAGCGTCTTATTACGTATAAGTGGAATTTTTGCTCGGCGTGGTTATTATATTTCTTCTTTAAGCTTAAACGAAAGAGATACAAGTGGTGTTTCTGAAGTGAAACTAACAGCAGTTTGTACTGAAAATGAAGCAACGTTACTTGTCAGTCAGTTGAAAAAATTAATCAATGTACTGCAAGTAAATAAATTATAAGGAGTGTATGGAATATGAAAACTTATTATGAGAAAGATGCAAATTTAGAGCTATTAAAAGGGAAAACAGTTGCGGTAGTCGGATATGGATCTCAAGGTCATGCACAAGCACAAAATTTACGAGATTCTGGTGTGGAAGTTGTAGTTGGTGTTCGCCCTGGTAAGTCATATGAAGTAGCAAAAGCTGATGGATTTGAAGTAATGTCTGTTTCAGAATCGGTTCGAACCGCACAAGTTGTACAAATGTTATTGCCGGATGAACAACAAGCGTATGTATATAAAACAGAAGTAGAAGAGAATCTTCGTGAAGGACAAATGTTACTTTTCTCACATGGTTTTAATATTCACTTCGGACAAATTAATCCGCCAAGTTACGTAGATGTAGCGATGGTCGCGCCGAAAAGTCCAGGTCATCTCGTTCGCCGTGTATTCCAAGAAGGAAATGGTGTCCCAGCATTAGTCGCAGTGCATCAAGATGCAACGGGAACAGCATTAAGTGTAGCACTAGCGTATGCTAAAGGTGTAGGTTGTACACGTGCAGGTGTAATTGAAACGACATTCCAAGAAGAAACAGAGACAGACTTATTCGGTGAGCAAGCAGTACTTTGCGGAGGAGTAACAGCACTTGTGAAAGCTGGTTTTGAAACGTTAACGGAAGGTGGATATCGTCCTGAAATTGCATACTTTGAATGTTTGCATGAATTAAAGTTAATTGTTGATTTAATGTACGAAGGCGGATTAACGAATATGCGTCATTCTATTTCAGATACGGCAGAGTTTGGAGATTATGTAACAGGATCGAGAATTGTTACAGATGAAACGAAGAAGGAAATGAAACGTGTTCTTACAGAAATTCAGCAAGGTGAATTTGCGAAGAAATGGATTTTAGAAAATCAAGCAGGGCGTCCAACGTATAATGCGATGAAAAAAGCAGAACAAAATCATCAGCTAGAAAAAGTAGGAGCAGAGCTTCGTGAAATGATGAGCTGGATTCATGCACCGAAAGAATTAGTAAAGAAATAGATTAATAGAGTATAAGTGAAAAATATGTAAGAAGGGATTTGACAAGATGAGAAGTGACATGATTAAAAAAGGTTTTGATAAAGCTCCGCATCGTAGTTTATTAAAAGCAACTGGTTTAAAAGATGAAGATTTTGATAAACCATTCATAGCAATTTGTAATTCTTTTATTGAAATTATTCCAGGTCATAAGCACTTAAATGAGTTTGGGAAACTTGTTAAAGAAGCAGTACGTGCAGCAGGCATGGTTCCATTTGAATTTAATACAATTGGAGTAGATGATGGTATTGCGATGGGTCATATCGGTATGCGTTATTCGCTTCCGAGTCGTGAAATCATTGCAGATTCAGTAGAAACAGTTGTAAATGCACAMTGGTTTGATGGAATGATTTGTATTCCAAACTGTGACAAAATTACACCAGGTATGATGATGGCTGCACTTCGAATAAACATTCCAACTGTTTTCGTTTCAGGTGGTCCGATGGCAGCGGGGAAAACATCTAAAGGGGAAGTTGTCGATTTAAGTTCTGTTTTTGAAGGGGTAGGAGCCTATCAATCTGGGAAAATTTCAGAAGAAGAATTAAAGGATATTGAAGATCATGGCTGTCCATCTTGTGGTTCTTGTTCCGGTATGTTTACAGCGAACTCTATGAACTGTTTATGTGAAGTGTTAGGTTTAGCTCTTCCTGGTAACGGGAGTATTTTAGCGATTGATCCAAGACGTGAGGAGTTAATTAAACAAGCAGCAGAAAAATTAAAAATTTTAATTGAAAGAGATATTAAACCACGCGACATTGTAACAGAAGAAGCAATTGATGATGCGTTTGCACTTGATATGGCGATGGGTGGATCAACGAATACAGTATTACACACGTTAGCACTCGCACAAGAGGCGGGGTTAGATTACGATATGAACCGCATTGATGCAGTTTCAAGGCGTGTACCGCATTTATGTAAAGTAAGTCCAGCTTCTAATTGGCATATGGAAGATATCGATCGCGCAGGCGGGATTAGTGCAATTTTGAAAGAGATGAGCCGAAAAGAGGGGGTACTTCACCTTGATCGTATAACTGCTACTGGGCAAACATTAAGAGAAAACATTGCTCATGCAGAGATTCAAGATAAGGAAGTTATTCATTCTCTAGAAAATCCTCATAGTGAAGAAGGAGGATTACGTATATTAAAAGGAAACCTTGCGAAAGACGGAGCGGTTATTAAAAGCGGAGCAACAGAAGTAAAACGATTTGAAGGACCTTGCGTTATTTTTAATTCACAAGATGAGGCGCTTGCCGGTATTATGCTTGGAAAAGTTAAGAAAGGAGATGTAGTTGTTATTCGTTATGAAGGGCCAAGAGGCGGACCTGGTATGCCGGAAATGTTAGCACCAACATCAGCAATTGCTGGTATGGGATTAGGAGCAGATGTTGCACTTTTAACTGATGGTCGCTTCTCTGGTGCTTCACGTGGTATTTCAGTAGGGCATATTTCACCAGAAGCAGCTGCTGGCGGAACGATTGCACTTCTTGAACAAGGAGATATTGTATGTATTGATGTTGAGGAACGCTTGTTAGAAGTGAGAGTTAGTGATGAGGCATTAGAGAAGCGTAAAAAAGGATGGAAACGACCAGAACCAAAAGTGAAAACTGGGTGGCTTGGACGTTATGCACAAATGGTAACATCGGCGAATACAGGTGCAGTTCTGAAAATCCCGAATTTTGATTGAGCCAATATAAAAAGAGATAAGGATGATATAAAATGGTGCAAAATGTAAAGGAGAGAGTGAAAATTGAAGATATCTTAATGGCTCATAATTGCATGAAAGATATCGTTATTAAAACACCGTTACAACGAGATTCAGTTTTATCTGAGAAATATGAATGTGACGTATATGTTAAGCGAGAAGATTTACAAGTTATTCGTTCTTTCAAAATTCGTGGTGCGTATAATTTAATTCAAAGTTTACCGAAAGAAAAGTTACAAAATGGTGTTGTTTGTGCAAGTGCTGGTAATCATGCACAAGGAGTTGCTTATACGTGTAATTTATTGAAGATTCCGTCAAAAATTTTCATGCCAACAACGACACCTAAGCAAAAAGTATCACAAGTTGAATTTTTCGGTGGTGATTTCGCAGACATTGTATTAGTTGGTGATACATTTGATAGTTCTTTCCAAGAGGCGCAGCGCTATTGTGTGGAAAATAGGATGACATTTGTACATCCGTTTGATGATCCGTATGTCGTTGCTGGTCAAGGAACAGTCGCTGTTGAAATTATGCATGATATGGAGAAACCAGTTGATTATATATTTACAGCAATTGGCGGTGGTGGATTAGCATCTGGTATTGGTACATATGTAAAGGGGGTTAGTCCTACTACAAAGGTAATCGGTGTAGAACCGATGGGAGCTGCATCTATGAAAGAAGCTTTTCTTCAAAATGAGAATGTTGCATTAGAAAAGATTGATAGTTTTGTTGATGGTGCAGCTGTTAAGAAGGTAGGAAAGTTAACTTTTGAAACATGTAAAGATGTAATTGATGACATAGTTTTAGTACCAGAGGGAAAGGTTTGTACGACGATTTTAGAACTGTATAAGAAAAATGCAATTGTAGCAGAGCCAGCTGGTGCGCTTTCTATTGCGGCACTTGATCTATACAGAGATGAAATAAAGGGAAAAACAGTTGTATGCGCGTTAAGTGGTGGAAATAATGATATTGATAGAATGCAAGAAATGAAAGAACGATCCCTTATTCATGAAGGATTAAAGCACTATTTCATCATTGAATTTCCGCAACGTTCAGGAGCACTACGAGAGTTTCTTGATAAAGGATTAGGACCGGAAGATGATATTACTCGCTTTGAGTATATTAAGAAACATAATAAAGAAAATGGTCCAGCTTTAGTGGGGGTAGAATTAAAGCATAAGGAAGACTATGAAGCTTTAATTACTCGTTTTCAAGAAAATAACATTCAATTCGTGGAGCTTAATAAAAATCCTGTGCTGTTTGATTTACTTATTTAATAAATGAAAAGAGTTAACATACAATTCTACTTGAAATAAAAAAGGTAGATACAAGCGGAGGGAAATCCTGCTTGTTCTATCTTTTTTATTCTTTGAAAGTTAAACGAAATACGCTCCATATTCAAGAAGGATAAAGCTAGTTAACCAAAAAAGTATTGCAATACAAATGATTACATACATTGTAAATTCAAAGGGAATAAGTTTTCTCTCTCGCTTTATTTTTCTTAGAAGTCTAACAGAAAAAAATGAACATAAAAGCAGGATCGCTATAGATATTTTATACACGTTTTCTAACAGACTTATATTTTCTAATAAGTTTTTCAGCATATACATCACCTATCCCATAATGTATGTTACAGAGAAATGAATCTCGTGCTGTTTAGTTGCGTTTATTTATTATTTTCCCAGTATCATCAATTTCTACATCAGTTGAAACCGTTTGTAAATATTGCAGTGCTTTTTTCTTTTCTTCTTCATTTACAGGAGAAACTTGGTTGTTGCGAATGATGTAAGGATTGAATGACATTTGGACATCCTTATCTCTAAAGGTTAAAGTTAATACGCCTGTTTCGGCACTCTTTCCATTTACATAATTCGGGAATAAAAAGTTTCCTAACGAGTATGCGATAGGAACTTTATTGTAATACTCAAATCCTTGTAACCAATGCGGGTGACTTCCAACGATTGCATCAGCACCCGCCTCTACCATTTTCGGAACATATTGTTTCTGGTATTCTATTGGACGATTAGATTTTTCGACGCCCCAATGCATATAGACGATTACATAATCAGCATCTTTCTTTTGCTCTTGAATCGTTTTTGTTACAAGATCTAGGTCATATCCGTTTGCAACGCCGGGTTTATTGTCACCAGCTACCCAATTAAAGTTGGGCATAAAGCGTACAAAGGAAAGAAATTTAAACTTTTTTCCTTTTACAGTTAGTTCACGAGCAGTATAAGCATCTTCAGCATTTTTTCCGGCTCCAGTGTAAGGTAGTTTTAATTTTTCGACGTGAGAAATGGTGTCTAGTAGTCCATCTTGCCCATAATCAAGCGTATGGTTATTGCCAATGTTCACGATGTCATATCCGGTGTTTTTAATGGCTTGTAGTGTGGATGGATCACTTTTAATCCAAAATTGTTGCCCAGGTACTTTTTTTTCTCTCGTTGTAAATGCTGACTCTAAATTAACAAAAGAAATATCAGCTTTCGCTATTTCTTCTTTTACGTGTTGGAATGGATAATCAGCCCCATTTTTTTCGATTACGGGACGTAATTGCCAATCGAACATTGTATCACCAGAGAAGGTGAGTGTGATTTCCGGGTCTTCTATTTTCTTTGCACTTGTTGAAGCTGTTTTACTAGATTTGTTTTGCAAATCGGGTTTGTCTTTCGCTTTTGAAATAAAAGAGTAGTTGATTAATAAAACAATTGGTGTAATGCAAAAGGCTATTAACAGAAATCGTTTTAGTAAAGTTTTCATAAATACCTTCCCTTTTGAGTTTATACCGCAATTTGTGGGCAGTAAAACTCGCGCTAGTTAAAGTTTCACTTTATGTATAACTACAAAAAAATTGCGGTTTATGTAGTGAAAATATTTGTTAATATTCTCAATATTACGTTAACATATAGATAACCTGTAAATCAATGTATAAACCAAAATATAGAAATAAAGAATTCGAAGGGTGAAGAACGAGAAATGGTTATATTAGGAGCAGTTGTAAATGGGATTTGTATTATATTTGGTACTTTACTAGGAAAATTATTTAGTAGGATTCCAGAAAGTATGAAGGGAACAATTATGCATGCAATCGCTTTAGCGATTACTGTGCTTGGACTTCAAATGGCATTGAAAAGTGAAAATTTTCTTGTTGTCATTTTAAGTTTAGTTATTGGTACCGTCATCGGGGAATGGCTACAACTAGAGGAAAAGTTAAAGCTGTTAGGAGATTGGCTAGAAAATAAAGTTGGATCGAAAGGGAAAGGGAGCATATCAGAAGGGTTTGTAACAGCTACTTTAATTTTTGCAATTGGTGCGATGGGCATACTTGGTGCACTCGACAGTGGGATTCGCGGAAATCATGATATTTTATTTACAAAGGCGATTATCGATGGGTTTATTTCTATTATATTAACGACAACTTTAGGAATTGGTGTAGTATTCTCGGCGATTCCAGTTATTTTATATGAAGGAGGGATTGCGGTTTTTGCAACACAAATTAATAGTGTGGTCCCGAAAGAATTAATGAATCAATTTATAGTGGAAATGACAGCTACAGGTGGTATTATGATAGCCGCTATTGGATTGAACTTACTGGGTGTTATTAAAATCAAGGTGGCAAATTTACTGCCAGGTATATTGGTAGTTGGAATAATCGTTTCACTTATTTATGGTTACGGTTTAATAGTAAAGTAGTAGGGGATGGATATATATATGGAGGAATTTCAATATACAAAACGTGTTCATAACATATTGAAGATTGCAGCAGAAGAGGCGGAAAATAATATTATTCAACCAACTCATCTGTTTATCGGAATGAGTAAAGAAGGCACTGGGGTTTGTAGCGAGTTGTATATGTATTTGTTTCGTAACTTAGGTACGGATTTTTTAGAAAAACTTTCAATACGAAAACAATACGATTCACCGTATCAAGAGTATAAAAAAATAGGACAATATAAGGTATCTTATAAGGTGCTAGAAATTTTACAAATAGCGAAGAAACGTATGGAACGTTTCCAGCAAGTAATAATAAATGAAGGGCATGTTATATATGCACTATTTCGTGTAGATACGTTTATTGGAAATGCACAAATAAAAAAAGATATATTACGTATTATAGCTGAGCCAAGAGATTTAGCGGTCGATCTAAAATGTTTTGTTCCTACTTATAATCATTTAATTTGTACTGTTAGAAAGGCTAACCCTTCTGATTTTGAAAAATTAGCAAGTTTTATTAATGAGGAATTTGGTGAACGTTGGTTACATTCAATAGAGTATGGATTTCGTACATATAAAGAAAATTTACCTATTTATATAGCAGAAAAAGAAGAAGTGATAGTAGGTTTCGCTTGTTATGATGTAGTGAGAGGAAAGAAGGGATTGTTTGGTCCAATGGGCACAGCGAAACAAAATCGCGTGAAAGGTGTAGGTAAGGAATTGTTACATCGTTGTTTACATAGTATGAAGCAAGAAGGATATGAATACGCAATTATTGGACAAGCAGGCCCGATTGAGTTTTATGAGCGAAATTGTGATGCGCGTTTAATACCATTAGAGAATAAGTAACCAACTCCATATATGGGAGTTGGTTTTTTTATAGAAATAATGTAGAGATGTAGTGATTTTCACTAGAAAATAGCGGGTTTTTTAGTAAATCTTACAAATAAAGCAAATTACTAAACTTTTTACAAGAAAGGGTGTAGAATGGGTATCTAATGAAAGAAGGTGTGAAAATGGCCAACTGGAAACGAAATTTAATGATTTGTTGGCTAGGTTGTTTTACCACTGCAGCCGGTATGAGTTTAGTAATTCCTTTTTTATCTTTTTATATTGAGGAATTAGGGGTGACCGGCACTGCTAGTATTGCACAGTGGTCGGGACTTGCATTTGGTGTGACATTTTTAATGGGTGCGATCGTATCACCAATATGGGGCAAGCTTGGTGATATACATGGACGGAAATTGATGCTTATACGTGCTAGCCTTGGTATGGCGATAATTATGACGCTTATGGGGTTTGTGACAGATGTGTATCAATTAGTCGCACTTCGGTTTTTAATGGGATCGGTATCAGGTTTCCTTTCTACAGCGATGACATTTATTGCAGCAGAAACTCCGAAAGAGCATTCAGGTTGGGCAATTTCCACAATTTCAACTGGGGGCGTGAGCGGTTCTTTACTTGGCCCGTTACTTGGAGGATATTTGTCTGAGTTAATTGGAATGCGCCATGTTTTTCTTGTTACAGGAGCTTTTTTATTCCTTTCTTTTCTCATCGTTTTTTTCTTTCTACATGAAGAGAATCACTCCGCTCAAGCAAAAAAAGTACAACCGAAAAAAGTATGGACGATGGTTCCAGCAAAGCATTTAATTATTAGTTTATTTGTAACAACATTTATTATTCAACTTGCGAACATGTCAATTCAACCTATTATTACATTGTATGTAAAGAATTTAGAAGGCCCAGGAACAGCTCATATTGAAATGATTGCAGGCGCAGTCATGTCTGCGACAGGTTTAGCTATTATTATGGCAGCTCCTAAGTTAGGTAGATTATCAGATCGTATTGGACCTCAAAAAACGTTAGTTGTGGCGTTGTTTGCGGCAGGAATTATTTTTATTCCGCAAGCATTTGTAACCTCAGCTTGGCAACTATTAATTCTTCGCTTTTTATTAGGTATTGCACAAGCAGGACTATTACCTTCCGTACAAACTCTACTAAAACAACATACACCAACCCATGTAACGGGAAGAATATTTGGGTATAATCAATCGTTTCAGTTTTTAGGAAATATGATTGGACCAGTACTTGGTGGACAAATTGCAGCACATGCGGGCTTCCAATATGTTTTCTTTTCTACTTCATCACTATTATTTATTGCGTGCATTTGGGTTTATTTTCACAATAAGAACGAAGAGGTATCAGAGAAACGACATTTGGAAGTTAGTTAACTAAGTGAATGAAAAAGAAAAAGGATGAAGCAACGATTGCTTCATCCTTTTCTTTAAAATTGAAGACAAAGATAGCTTAATGTACCAAGCTCGTAACTGCGGTGAATGACTTCACCGTTATTATCGCCACTTCCCATAGCGACAAATAAAGGAACAAAATGCTCTGCTCTTGGTACTGCTAATTGTGCATGAGGGGCATTTTTCTCCCAATTAAATAATGCATCTTTATCAGTAGTCTGCATATGTTTAATAATCCAATCATCAAATTCAATTGCCCATTGTTCAGGTGTAGTTTGATTCCATTTCAAAGCTCGTAAGTTATGAACGGTAACACCGCTCCCGATTACTAAAATATCTTCTTGTCCAAGTCCTTTTAGTGCTTCTCCAATTTCAAATTGTTCTTTTGCAGGAAGGAATGGATTGACTGATATTTGTACGACAGGAATATTGGCTTCTGGGTACATACGATGCAGGAGTGTCCATGAACCATGATCTAAACCTCTCGTCATATTATGATGGACTAGAATGCCTTTGTTTTTAAATTTTGTTTCTAGCATAGACGCAATGCTAGAAGAGCCTTTCGCACGATATTTGATTTCGTATAACTCAGGAGGAAAACCTCCAAAATCATAAATTGTTTCATATTCGTTATCTGAAGAGGAGATCGTTAATACTTCACTTTCCCAGTGAGCGGTAAAAATAACAATAGCTTTCGGTTTATATGTTTCTCCAAGTGTCTTTAAAAAGCGTGTATAGTCTGTATCTTGAATAGCAAGCATAGGTGATCCATGTGCTAAAAATAGTGAGGGCATCATGATTAAAACCTCCTAAAAATATATTAATTACTTTATGTAAGTAACTATATAATTTTAATTTAAATTCGTCAAGAGAATAGTTTAATATGTAAGCGGAAAAATAGATCATTTGTCATAATGAAAGCAATTGCATATAATACATAATAAGAATAATGAATGTTTATTCATTATAAAAAAAGATATACATAATAGATTTGGAGGCTGTCGGAATGAGCATACGGGAAAATTTCGTTACGGCATTGGATAAATCAGAAATTTACTTGCGTAAATGGTTACCAGAAGCAAATCCGCGGGGGATTGTTCAAATTGCACATGGTATGACAGAACATGCAGGTGTTTATACAGAATTTATTGATGCTTTATTAGAAGCAGGATATGGTGTTTATGCTCATGATCATAAAGGGCATGGAAAAACAGTGAAAAGGGAAGAAGACTATGGTCATTTTGAACCAAATGTAGGTTGGAATCAGGCTGTTTCTGATGTTATCTTTGTTTCGGAAATGATAAAAGAAGAGCAGACATGCCCGTTATTTTTACTTGGACATAGTATGGGTTCTTTTTTATCAAGACGTGCTGTACAATTTAAAGGTGAATTATATGATGGATTCCTTATTTCAGGAACTGGTGGAAGTCCAGGGCTTTTAGGAAGTATCGGTCATAAATTAGCGACAATTGAGATGAAACTTCGCGGAAAGAAAACGAAAAGTCCGATGCTGAACTTCTTATCTTTCGGAAACTTCAACTCGCACTTTAAGCCAAATCGTACGAAATTTGATTGGTTATCTTCAGATATTAATCAAGTTGATAAATATATTGCGGATCCGTTATGTGGATTCATTTGTACGACTAGTTTTTACCGAGAATTGTTTCATGGAGTTCTAGAAGTAAATAAAATAGAAGAATATAAGAAGACACCAAAAAATCTTCCAATACATATATTCTCTGGTGATCGTGATCCTGTTGGGGATATGGGGAAAGGTGTAAAAGAAGTATACGAAAACTATAAAAAATGTGGTGTGAAAGATGTAACACTTCGTTTATATGAAAATGGTAGACATGAAATGTTCCATGAAGTGAATAGAGAAGATGTATTTCAAGATTTGATTTCATGGTTAGATGAGCATATTGTATAAGAAGAAACCTCACTTCATGCTGAAGTGAGGTTTTTTGAAAAATTGGAGGATTGATTATGAGCGAATTTGTAAATAAAGAATATGTAGAAATAGATTTTCAAGATGTCTGGATAAAAGAAGAGGAATTGAAAAATTGTACCTTCATAAAATGCCGTTTTAGAGGGATAGATGCATCAGAAGTTTTTACTAAAAATTGTAATTTCATAGAATGCGATTTTACTGGTTCTCTTTTTAATGCTTCTATCCATCAAGGAACTACATTTGCTAATTGTAGGTTTTTTGGTGCGAATTTATTTGTATCTAAGTTTGAAGAATGTAAAATGACTGGTTCTGATTTCGAAGAGGCGAATTTAGACGGAATAACAATTATATCAGGTGATTGGTCATATACGAATTTAAGGTTTGCGAACTTAAGCAAACAAATTTTAAAGGGTATTCGCTTAATTGAAGYTGACCTATGTGAATGTAATTTAGAAAAAGCAGATTTACGTGAAGCGGATTTAACGGGCGCACAATTAGGCAAGGTAAAACTTAGCGGCGCAGATTTAAGAGGAGCTGTAGTTGATAGAGTTGATTTTAAAGCTTTTGATTTAAAAAACGTGAAATTAGATATAGCGCAGGCGGTTGCAGTTGCGAGATGTTATGGGGCTAAGGTGAACTGAATTGTTTGTAAAACCGTTCTAATTGTTGAACGGTTTTACAAATCATAATAGTAGTATAATAGTGAATGAGGTGTTAATAATATGGAAGATAAAACATTAGGTATACTACTAGATGTTGTTGGGGAATTATTTTCAGATGAAATATCAATCGCCGTTTCGAATACGAAAGAATATATTTACTATCGGCCAAGTAAACGAATTGATTTAAAGATTAGCGCCGGTGATCCTATAAAGGAAGGGACGATTGCTCATAAAGCAATGGTAACGAAGCAAAAAGCCTCTGAGTTTATTAACCGGGATGTTTTTGGTATTCCTTATCATGGAATGGCCGTACCATTTTCAAATAATGGCAAGATTGAAGGTTGCGTGACGGCAATTTATCCAGCTTTAACGGATGGTAAGTCAGTCGTTACTTTAAAAACAACAGACGGCTGGGTTCCGGTTCCTTTTTCAAAGGTCATGTATTTAGAGGCTAAAGATAAAAAGACGTATGTGAATTCAGAAGAGTTAACAGGAACACATAAGTACTCGCTACAAGAATTTGAATACTTGCTGCCGAAAGATTCATTTATTAGATGCCATCGTTCATTTATTGTAAATGTTAATCATATTAAAGCGATTTATCCTGATACTCATTCTACTTTTTTGCTTTCGATGGATAACGGGGAGAGGGTACCAGTTAGTCAATCGTATGCTAGCTATTTTCGTAAGCTTTTAGGATTCTAGATTTTTCTGCTTTGGAACCTAGATTCGCTGTTTTATCTGAATTTTCGGCATTGTATACTAAAATCCCTATTTTGATAGTGTTAATGTGTAAAATAATTATAAATATTCATTAAGAGAGGGATTACATATGGAGAATAATTTGGATAGAATCAGGGATCAACGTTTAAAAGATCGGGTAGTTACACCTGAAGAAGCAGCTTCATGGATTGAAAGTGGAATGACTTTAGGATTAAGTGGATTTACACGTGCTGGGGATGTAAAAGCAGTCCCATTTGCGCTAGTGAACCAAGTTAAGAATGATAAATCTTTTAAAGTAAATGTTTATACTGGAGCTTCCTTAGGTTCGGATGTAGATAAAGTATTTGCTGAGGCAGGAATTTTAGGGAAAAGGCTGCCTTTCCAAGCCGATACGACTATGCGAAAAGGAATTAATAACGGAGACTTTTTATTTGTGGATCAGCACTTGTCTCATACAGCAGAGTTACTCCGTGCTGACGTTATGGATATAGATTTCGCTATTTTGGAAGCGGTTGCGATTACCGAGGACGGAATGATTATTCCAACCACTTCAATTGGAAATTCCTTAGCATTTTCCCTAAATGCTAAGTCCATTATTATTGAAATGAATATGGCCCAATCCGCGCAATTAGAGGGGCTACATGATTTATATGAACCAGGTAAACAAGGAGAGAGACTTCCAATTCCGCTCGTAAAAACGGATGATCGAATTGGAACGATCGGTATTCCGATTGATGCTGAAAAAGTGAAGGGGATTGTGTTTACGAATCAACTGGATTCTCCATCGACAATTGTTCCTCCGGATGAAGAAACTGTTATTATGGCACAACATTTAATAGAGTTCCTTCGAGAAGAAGTAAAAGTAGGTCGGTTAACAAATCGTTTAGCGCCGTTACAATCGGGAATTGGTTCAGTGGCCAATGCAGTTCTTCATGGAATGTTAGATTCGGAGTTTGAAGATTTAGAAGTGTATTCTGAAGTTTTACAGGATGCGGTCTTTGATCTAATGGATGCTGGGAAAGTCAATTTTGCTTCCTGTTGCTCGATCACGCTTTCTGAAGAGAAAATGCAACAAGTATTTTCCGACTTTGAAAAATATCGTGACAAATTAATGATGCGCCCGCAAGAGATTTCTAATCACCCTGAAATCATTCGCCGCCTTGGATTGATCTCGATTAATACTGCTTTAGAATTAGATATATACGGAAATGTTAACTCTACTCACGTTTTAGGTACAAAAATGATGAACGGTATTGGTGGTTCTGGTGATTTCGCGAGAAATGCACGTTTAGCGATCTTTGTTACGAAATCGATTGCAAAAGGTGGTAACATTTCAAGTATCGTTCCTTTCGTTTCTCATGTAGACCATACTGAACACGATGTAGATGTTATCGTCACTGAACAGGGCTTTGCTGACCTAAGAGGACTAGCGCCAAGAGAAAGAGTGGAACTAATTATTGAGAATTGCGCACATCCAATGTATCGTGACCAGCTACGAGCTTATTTCGAAGAAGCACAAACAAGAGGTGGGCAAACCCCTCATGTTTTAGAAAAAGCTTTTTCTTGGCATACGAATTATGCTAAAAATGGAACAATGCTTGAAGCAGTAGTAGAAACTGTATAGGTGTGTATTATAAGAAGTGGTAATACAAGTGATTGAGTTTGAAGTTGAATGTAGTATGTTACAAATAAGAGGGTTAAAGTTAAAGAAAAAGAACGCCAATTTTTAGAAATGGCGTTCTTTTTCTTTAACTAAATTGTTACAAACCGTTCCCCGTAAAAGCCGATTGGTGAGGGCACATAATCAGTGGAGGATGAACAAAACCCCACTGGTTAAAGTTTCAATTTATAAAAGTTATCTCTAATCTATGAAAATAAAAGGTTTTTTGGAGTACTTTCCGAATCAATTTAGTAGTTTACATATCGAAGGTGAGGAGAAATAATCATGAAGATGAGAGAAGCGTTATTAAGTGAAGCAAATGAATTAAGTGAATTCGCACTATATTCAAAAGCAACTTGGAATTATAGTGAAGAATTTATCATTGCTTGTAAGGAAGATTTAACAATTACGGAAGAGTACATAAAAAGTAATTATGTATATGTTTTAGAAAACGATAATATGAAGATTGGATTTTTCTCATTTTTACGTAATGACAATGCCCTCGATTTCCTATACTTGCATCCTCGTTACAAAGGGAAAGGGTACGGGAATATATTTTGGGAGTTTGTAATAGAAAAAGCACATGAACTAGGATTAACAAGTTTTACAATTGATAGTGATCCGAATGCAAAAGGATATTATTTAAAAATGGGAGCGAAGTTAATCGGAGAGACGCCATCAACGGTTTTTAAGGATCGACTATTACCGCTTTTGCAATATGATGTGTAAAACTATTAATGTCAGGGGAAGATGAGAGTGGATAATGTGAAGAAAAAACAAATATATGATATGTTAACAAAATCGTGGTCGATTGAAACAAGTTCAAAATGGACGAGCGAAAATCCGGCAAAGGGACAATGTGGTGTAACGGCTCTAGTTGTTCAAGACTTATACGGGGGAGAGATTAAAAAAACGAAAGTAGGAGAAGTATGGCACTTTTATAACCTTATAGATGGAAAGGTGTTTGATTTTACAGAGACACAATTTAATGAAGAAGTGAATTATATGGGCGTGAAATCTAATCGAGAAGAAGCACTTGCAGATACAAATAAAAAACAATATAGCATTTTGAAGGAAAAGATAATGAAAGAATTCAAATTATCTTTTGACTCTTAATCTTTAATAAGTTACTATAATGGTGGTAACTTATTAAAGTGAACTTCATAGAGTTGAAAGGGGAAATACTTTTGAAAACAACTTATGTAAACGCTACAATTGCAACGATGAATGAACAAAATGAAGTGATAGAAAATGGATATATCATTGTAGAAAATGATCAAATTATAGATATAAATAGTGGAGAATTCGCTAACGATTTTGAAGTAGATGAAGTAATTGACATGAAAGGAAAGTGGGTTTTACCAGGGCTTGTCAATACACATACACACGTTGTTATGAGCCTTTTGAGAGGTATCGGAGATGATATGTTATTGCAGCCATGGCTTGAGACGAGAATTTGGCCACTTGAAAGTCAGTTTACGCCAGAGCTTGCGGTCGCTAGCACGGAATTAGGATTACTTGAAATGGTGAAAAGTGGTACAACATCATTCTCTGATATGTTTAATCCTATTGGAGTAGACCAAGATGCAATTATGGAAACGGTATCAAGGAGTGGAATGCGTGCTGCTGTTTCAAGAACTTTATTTAGCTTCGGAACGAAAGACGATGAAAAGAAAGCAATTGAAGAAGCTGAGAAATATGTGAAGCGTTACTATAACGAAAGTGGTATGTTAACTACGATGGTTGCACCGCATAGTCCATATACATGTTCCACAGAACTGTTAGAAGAGTGTGCTCGTATTGCAGTAGAAAATCAAACGATGGTTCATATTCATCTTTCTGAAACAGAGCGTGAAGTACGTGATATTGAAGCACAGTATGGGAAGCGTCCAGTAGAATATGCAGCAAGTTGCGGATTGTTTAAACGCCCAACAGTTATTGCGCACGGTGTAGTATTAAATGAAAATGAGCGTGCATTTTTAGCAGAACATGATGTTCGAGTAGCTCATAACCCAAATAGTAATTTAAAACTAGGTTCTGGTATAGCGAATGTAAAAGCGATGCTAGAAGCAGGAATAAAAGTAGGAATTGCAACAGATAGTGTGGCGTCTAACAACAATTTAGATATGTTTGAAGAAATGCGCATAGCGACTTTATTACAAAAAGGTATTCATCAAGATGCAACAGCGTTACCAGTTGAAACAGCTCTTACACTTGCGACTAAAGGAGCTGCTGAAGTAATCGGGATGAAACAAACGGGCTCACTTGAGGTTGGAAAGTGTGCTGATTTTATTACGGTTGACCCATCTAATAAGCCGCATTTACAACCGGCAGATGAAGTGTTATCACATCTTGTGTATGCAGCTAGTGGAAAAGATATAAGCGATGTAATTATTAATGGTAAACGTGTCGTTTGGAATGGTGAATGTAAAACATTAGATGAAGAGCGTATTATATTTGAAGCAAGTCGTTATAAACGAGGTTTACAAAGATAGGTATTTATATGTCAGTTGAAAAAGCTGTCCTTTTTTAAAAGGATAGCTTTTTTTCTTGAACGAATAAATATTCAAAAGAATGTCGCATCTTTCTGTTAGTATTTCTGCTATAATATATAACGTTTTACAATATTATATTTTTAAGGAGAACAACTCATGAAGCGAAAAAAGAGCCATTTAATGGTAATGGCACTTGTTACAACTTTATTATTAACAGCTTGTAATAATAAAGCGAATAAAAGTGACACAGAGGCAAAAAAACAAGTATTAAATGTAACGGTATCAGAAGAAATTCCTTCTCTTGATACTGCGAAAACGATGGATGGTACGTCAGCGCACGTTATGCAAAATATATTTGAAGGGTTGTATGTATTAAATGATCAAGATCAGCCTATTCCAGCAGTAGCAAAGTCGTTTGAAAGAAGTGAAGATGGTAAAAAATATACATTTGATTTGCGTAAAGATGCAAAATGGTCAAATGGAGACAGTGTAACAGCCAATGATTTTATGTTTGCGTGGAGACGGGCGGTAAGTCATGAAACAGCGTCTCAATATGCGTATATGCTCTTTTACGTGAAAAATGCGAAAGAGATAAATAAGGGAACAATGCCTCTTGATGAACTTGGGGTTAAAGTCATAAATGATTATAAGTTAGAAGTGGAACTAGAACAGCCAATTCCGTATTTTTTACAGTTGTTAGCGTTACCTATATACTTACCACAGTACGAATCATTTTTAAAAGAACAAGGAAAGAATTATGCATTGGAACCTAGTAATCTCATATATAACGGTCCATTTGTATTAGAGAAGTGGAAGCATGAACAAGAATTTCAATTAAAGAAAAATGATACATATTGGGATAAAAAGAAAGTGAAATTAGAAGAAATAAACTTTCAAATTGTGAAGGATACAATGACAGCAGTAAATTTATATGAAGCTGGCGATTTGGATCGAGTACCAATTAATTCTCAATTTGTAGACAAGTATAAAGGGAATAAGCAATTGCATATGTCGAGCGATCCTGGAATTGCAATGCTCCGTTTTAATGAAAAAAATAATGCGTTAGCAAATAAGAAAGTGCGTCAGTCTATCTCATTAGCGTTAAATAAAGAAGATTTTGTAGCTCACTTTATTAATAACGGCGCAAAACCTGCAAGTGGACTTGTACCAGTTGGTCATATAAATGAAGCGACTGGCAAAGATTTTAGAAAAGAAAACGGAGATATTTCTCCATACGACTTACAAAAAGCGAAAAAGATTTGGGAAGAAGCGAAAAAAGAACTTGGAGTAGAACAAATAAAACTCGAGTTTTTAACGTTTGAACAAGATAACGCAAAACGTATGGCGGAATATATAAAAGGTGACTTAGAGAAGAATTTGCATGGATTAACGATACAAATTAAACAACAGCCATTTAAGCAAAAGTTACAATTAGAACAAACAGGTGATTACGATATATCTATGGTAAATTGGGGACCAGATTATAAAGATCCAATTAGTTATTTAGAGCTATTTACGACAAGTAATCCAAATAATAAAATGAATTATTCTAATCCTCATTACGATGAGCTAATAAAAAAAGCTAAAAATGATCTTATACTAGATCAAAAGAAAAGATGGGAAGCGTTGCGAGAAGCTGAGCAGGTCATATTAGAGGACGCTGCGGTAGCACCGCTTTATCATATTGGTTCCGCTTATGTACAAAGGGATTATGTAAAAGGAATTGAAAAGCATCAATTTGGTGGCGTTTATACTTATAAGAATGCTTATATCGATAATAAGTAAAACTATTAATCAAAAAAGAAACCTTACTTTTAAAAGTGAGGTTTCTTTTTTTGGAATTATATCTATTAAACCGATTTTAATAAAGAATAAAAATTCGTATCATAGGGGATATCATCTTGATACATATAGTTTTTTAGAACTCCTTCTTTTTCAAAACCTAATTTTAATAGTACTTTATTTGAAGCCTCATTTTCAAGAAAGACAATTGCTCCGATGCGTTTTAAATGAAGTGTGTGGAAACCGTATGATATAACTTCAGAAACCGCTTCAGTCGCATATCCATTTCCCCAGTGTTCAGGGAAAAAGGCATAACTTATATTTGCTCGTTTATGTTCGGAAGACCAATCATGAAAACCAATTGTTCCAATGAGACCTTTCTTGTCTTTTAATTCGATTCCCCATTTAATGCCGTTTCTTGCGTTGTAACCCAACTTAAAATTATTAAGGATTTGCTTTACTTGATCCAAATTTTGCAATGGTTTTTGGCCATAATGGCGCAGGACATCGGTATTAGAAAAGCACTGTAATATACTCGGTGCATCTTCTTCGGTAAGTTCTCGTAAAATGAGCCGGTTGGTTTTTAATATAGGAAACATGCCTTCACTCCATTTCTTCTGAAACTAGAATGTGTTGTTATTATATAATTTAATCTGAAAATAAAGATTATTCAAGGTGTAATGATGATTTTGATTTATGTTAAAATTAATTGTGGAATATATTTCAAAAAGAGGTTTAGATATGGAGAAAAACTCAATTTTAATTGTAGATGATGATCGAGATATTATTCGATTCGTTAATGAAAATTTAAAACAAGAAGGTTTTACTGTCTTTAGTGCTGACAACGGAGAAGAGGCGTTAGAGGTATTGAATAATAATGATGTTCAATTTGCTATCCTTGATGTTATGATGCCTCAAATGGATGGGATTGAATTGTGTAGAAGGATAAGAGAGAAATATAGTTTACCAATTATGTTTTTAAGCGCGAAATCATCGGACATAGATAAAGTCGTTGGATTTAGTACTGGGGCAGATGATTATATTGTGAAGCCGTTCAGTACAATTGAATTTATAGCAAGAGTGAAAGCTCAATTAAGAAGGTATACATATTTCAATCAAAATGCTGTTCAAGTAATAAAAAAGGAAATAAACATTAGAGGTTTAGAAATAGATGAAGTGTCGAGAACAGTAATGTTATATGGAGAAACAATCAATCTTACGAAAACTGAATATGATATTTTGTACTTAATGGCCGCTGCAATGAATCGTGTGTTTACTATTGAAGAAATATATGAAAGCGTTTGGAAAGAAAGGGCCTATGAAAGTAATAATACAGTAATGGTTCATATTGCAAGATTAAGAAATAAAATTGAAGAGAATCCAAAAGAGCCGAAGTTTATTCAAAATGTTTGGGGAGTCGGATATAAAATTGAAGATTAAATCATTACAAGGCATGAGAGCTAAGTTTTTTATCGCATTCATATGTAGCATTTTGTTAGCAACTGTAAGTATAATAGCGTTTCAAATTGCAATTGGAAATATATATAGTCATGTTACTGCGTTAGAGGAAAAATATTCATTTTTATATTTAATAGTTTTTTTAATTTTTACTACAATATACTTTGCATTCATGACAAAAACAACGATGAAAAGATTATCTGAAATTAACAAGAGTCTGAAGGAAATAAGTAATGGTAATTTGGAAATACATATACCTATTTCAAAAAATGACGAGATTGGTGAATTAGCAGCGAATGTTAATAGAATGGCCAAAAGTTTAAAAGAGTCTATAGAGAATGAAAAAAAATCGCAAGAAATGAAAAATGAAATGATTAGTAATATTTCTCATGACTTACGAACACCTGTAACATCCCTAATAGGTTACGCGGACCTGTTAGGAAATCAGCTGCATTCAAATAGAGAAGAATGTGAACAGTATGTAAGTATATTAAAGCGAAAAAGTTATGAATTGAAAAATCAAGTAGATGATTTATTAGAATATTGTCAAATAAATTATAGAGAGATCGAATTACATAAAAGTGTAGTAAATATGAAAGCGTTCATTGAACAAATCATGATTGATTTTGTACCACAACTAGATGATGCCGATATGAGCTTTTGTATTAAAGGTGATAAGGTGTTACATGTGGAAATGGATGTAGCGGTTATGGTGAGGCTATTCGAAAATGTAATTAGTAATAGTATTATGTACGGGAAAGACGGAAAGGAGCTTTTAATTCAAGTTTCTAAAAGAGATATGAATGTTGAAATAGAAATTAAAAATTTTGGACAATGCATTCCGAATGAGAACCTTCCTTACGTTTTTGAAAAGTTTTATCGTGGTGAAAAATCACGTAGCTCTCATACGGGTGGAAAAGGAATGGGGCTTGCAATTGCGAGAAGTATTGCGGAACTTCATAAAGGAGATATCACTGTACGTAGTAACGATAAAGAAACGGTTTTCACTATCGTTTTACCGCGGTATAAAGAAATGTAAGAAAGTCGTAAGTATTTCTTTCATATGTCGTAATTTTTACTTCGTATCATGGGGAACAAAGATAGGAGAGTAGGGATACAGCATGTGGAAGAGACTTTTATTAGCGATTATAGTTGCTTTTTTAATTATAAGTTGGAGTTTAGTTTATTTAGGTAATGGCGTTACATCAGTCTTTGTGTGGTGGATTATACAGGCTTTTAGTGTAATTTCAGTTTGTCTCTTAATAGGCTCAGCAGTAATGTTTGTTTGGAAAGGCATTTTTAGAAAGCGGATAGATGGAACGCTACTATTAATAGTTCTGTTTTCTACCATTGGAGCTTGGCCCGTGGGGTGGTTCGCTAACATTGGGAGAATTGCATACCCAGTAGATGTACAGTCTATGAGTCCTAAAGTAGTCGTTCGTTTTCCTTTGAATGAACGAGCATTGATAGGTTGGGGCGGCGATAAATTAGAAACGAACTATCACGTTATAAAACCAAATGAACGATGGGCATACGATATTCTCATTCCACCTGCTGAAGTGAAAAGTAGTAAGTTAGAGGATTATGGAATATATGGAGCGAAAGTAATGGCACCAGCTTCTGGGACAGTTGTATCAATTAAAAATGATGAAATAGATTTAGTTCCGGGATCGGATGATTTTCAATCGATGGCGGGAAATCATATTTATTTACGACTGGATGAAACAGGTACATTTTTGTTTCTTGCCCATTTAAAGAAAGGATCAATTAAAGTGAGGGAAGGCGAACATGTAAATGAAGGAGAATTTCTTGCCCAAGTCGGTAACTCAGGAAGTTCAAGTGAGCCGCATTTACATATTCATCATCAAAGGCAGGATCCATCTAAGGTGAGCATATTTCTTTCGGAAGGATTACCACTTTATTTTCGAACTGAAAAAGGTGCGATAATGCCAGAAAGAGGGACATACATAAGTGGTAAGTAGAAGGAAATCATTTCATCCAAAAAGGGTATTCCAAATTAAATTTGGAATACCCTTTTTTATTAACCTACAAATGTTTGATACAGTAAGAAAATATTTAAAGCGATAATAAGTGCAGCGATTAACCACGTGATAAATGTTGTAATGCGATGGTTGACGAGTGCGCCCATAATCTTCTTATTACTTGTAAACATAATAAGTGGTACTAATGCAAAGGCAATACCGAACGATAAGACAACTTGACTCATAACGAGAGCGTAAGTTGGATTTACACCTAAAGCGATAATAACGAGAGGCGGAATCATTGTTATAAATCGGCGTAAGTATAACGGAATATGCATTCGAATGAATCCTTGCATAATAATATCACCAGACATCGTACCAACAGAAGAACTAGATAAACCTGCTGATAAAAGTCCAATTCCAAATAATGCAGCAGATACAGGACCGACTAAATTACTGAACTGGTTAAAAGCAACATCAAGGTCTTCAACGTGCAAGCCGTTTTTAAAGAATAGTGCAGCTGCTACAATTAACATACTTGCATTAATTGCTCCAGCGATAACCATTGCAATAATAATATCGATGAATTCGAAGCGGAAAATCTTTTTCTTTTGTTCATCATTTGTTCCGACTACACGGCGCTGCGTTAAGGCCGAATGTAAATATATCGCGTGCGGCATTACTGTCGCACCTAAAATTCCAGCTGCTAAAAGGATGCTATCTACACCTTGGAATTTTGGAGTGAAAAGTCCTGAGAGTAGAGGGCTTAATTCCGGTTTTGCGTAAAAGATTTGGATACCAAAAGCGATAACAACGATAAAAATCATACCTGTTATGATAGCTTCTAATGGACGAAAGCCTCTGCGTTGAAATTCAAGAATAATAAATGATCCAACTGCTGTAATTAAAGCAGCTGGTAACATCGGAATTCCAAATAGTAAGTATAAGCCAAGTGCTGCCCCGATAAATTCAGCTAAATCTGTAGCCATAATAACGAGTTCCCCTTGTATCCATAAACCGATGGAAACTGGTTTGGGGAAGTTTTCGCGAGCTACTTCAGGAAGATTTCTCCCAGTAGCGATTCCTAATTTAGCTGATAAAGTTTGAATTAATACAGCCATTAAATTAGAAGCGAGTATTACCCAAAGTAATAAATACCCATATTGTGATCCAGCTGCGATATTTGTAGCGAAGTTCCCAGGATCAATATAAGCAACTGATGCGATAAAAGCAGGTCCTAAGAATGGTAACAGTCTTTTAAAGCCTTTTGTTTGTCCACTTAACGCTAAATGGGCTGATTGAACTGTTGTACTTTGAGAAGGGACTTGTTTATCTTTTGTTATATCTTTATTCATAGTAGTATTCCCCTTTGAAATCTTAACTTGATTAAAGTTTCACTTTATTCTTACTCATTATTTCAATACATTTAGATATATGATGTGGCAATTTCATTTGAACATAAAAGTTTCCTTAATGCAAATTATATGACTGTGTGCAATGAATGGTGTGACGATGCAAAAATATTTTGGGAGTTTATGGTTGATGAATAAGGGAGAAGATAATAAATTATAGGGCTGTTTTTGAAATTTATGTGAACATACAGCCTATATTACATCATATTAATTGATGGAAATGAAATTGTATGATATATAATATATTGGGATTACAACCTAACCGTAGTGTTTTGTTCTGTAATCTTGTTTTTATTTTTGTTAACTTATAGAAAAAATTGTAAATAGAAGAAAATAGGCTAAGTACAATTTAGTATGTATTTTCTTATTATATATGTTTTGATATGAACGTTAACTTATACATGATTTTAAAATTTAGATAGGTGGTAGAAATACATTGGCAACTACAAAACCATATAGAGTATTACTGTATTACATGTACACAACAATTGAAAATCCAGAAGAATTTGCTGAACAGCATTTAGAATTTTGTAAATCACTTGAGTTAAAAGGAAGAATTCTTGTAGCGACAGAAGGAATTAACGGAACTTGTTCTGGAACTGTTGAGCAAACAGAAAAATACGTGGAAGCGATGAATAATGATCCACGTTTTGCTGGAATCGTGTTTAAAATTGATGAGGCGGATGAACATGCATTCAAGAAAATGCACGTACGTCCTCGTTCAGAGTTAGTTACACTTCGTCTAGAAGACGACATTAACCCGAAAGAAATTACTGGGAAGTATTTAGAACCAAAAGATTTTTATGAGGCAATGAAACAAGAAGATACAGTTATTATTGATGCACGAAATGATTATGAATTTGATTTAGGGCACTTTAAAGGTGCAATTAAACCAGATATTGAATCATTCCGTGAATTACCAGATTGGATTAGAGAAAATAAAGAAACACTTGAAGGTAAAAAGATTTTAACGTACTGTACAGGGGGAATTCGTTGTGAGAAATTCTCAGGTTGGTTAGTTCGCGAAGGTTATGAAGATGTAAGCCAGCTTCATGGCGGAATTGTAACGTACGGAAAAGATCCAGAAGTACAAGGTGAACTTTGGGATGGTCAATGTTACGTATTTGATGAGCGTATCGCTGTACCAGTAAACCAAAAAGAGCACGTTATCGTTGGTAAAGATCATTTTACAGGTGAACCTTGTGAGCGCTATGTAAACTGTGCAAACCCTGAATGTAACAAGAAAATTTTATGTTCTGAAGAAAGTGAAGCAAAACATTTACGTGCATGTTCTCATGAATGTCGTGTACACCCACGTAATCGTTATATCGTGCAACACGAATTAACTGAAGAGCAAGTAGCTGCTACATTAGAAAAAATCGAAGCAGGTAAGTAAGCGGAAATAGTTTAACAAAAACGAGAAGAAGTTACTCCAAAGTTTATTTTAGAGTAACTTCTTTTTTGCCAATTTTTATCGGTAAGTCGATATATTTAAAAAATCGCTGATATATTTTGAGTTGCACCGATATATTCGGAAAATCGCTGATAAAAATTTCATTTACTGAAGTGCGCCATGAATTTGTAATTTGAAAATAATCGTCTTTAATTCTTATCTTCTTTTTCTTTAACGGCAGAAAGTACAGTTTGTTTTACCCATGCTTTTCGGTTTTTATGTTGCATCGCCCATTGATATAAACTATGAGCACCTAAAATTAGAGATATACATATCCCACTAATAGATAAAAATAGGGCGAAATATTCAAGAGGAGTATAAGAAACTACATGCCCCTCACTTTTTTTTCCTATAAGATCAATTAGTGTAAATCCAAACATTTGGCCCACTACAGAGTAGAGAGTTAAAATTAATAATAAAAGGCTATCTTTTTTAGATGCAACATTTTCTTGATATTTAAACAAGCCATCAAGATTTTGTTTCGCATTCGTGAACAGTATTTCAATATTGAAAAGTTTTCTTAAACGAAAGAAAATATCTTCACTTTGTGACTGAGATACTAACTCTAAAGAAAAATAATTAGCTGTAAACGAATTAATAGAGTAAATTAACTTTTCTATCTCATTTGTATCTTGTTCAATATTTAGTTCAGCATAAGCGTTTGCCATTTTTAACAATACAATTTTATGGAATAAGTTTAATAATAAAGCGTAATAAAACTCCCCATACATTTGGCTAGCAAGTTTAGCTATTTTATTATCATCTTCGTTCGTAATACATGTGAAAATATGTTCTTCCATTATGAAATAACGATTAGGAGCCCACCTTTGATAGGCGTGCTGTTTCAAGTAATCATTTATATAAGGGAGATTGTTCGCACTTACATACGGTTTACCATCACTTGTTAATCCAGAAAGACTGGAAGTACGATAAACATCAATAACGTTAAGTTCCATATGTTGTTTTAGCGATAACAAAGTTTGCACGTACATTCTTTGGTCTTCAAAAAAAGGAAAAGTTTGAAAGTAAGAACTTCTTAATCTTTTCTTTTCAAAAAAATCTGTTAAACCGTTAAATAAATAACCGAAAATGAACTTTTCAACTTGGGAATATTTTTTCCCCGCACATGTTATGCAAATGCTTTCGTCCATTTCATCTCTCGTTTCAAGTACGCGGAATCGTGCAGCGAATTCTATTGCTTCTGATAATGTCATATTTGGAGAGATGTTAACTTCTGTTCGGATTGTTAGAAACCCAAGTTCATAAGGACAAAGTGTTACATCAATTGAGTGCACTGTGAATGGGACAGAGATAAGATTTGTTGTTAAATGGCCGTTTAAATTGAGACCTTTAGAATAGCGCTGTAATCCTTTTTGATGCTCAGAATGAGGGAAGAGAATTTTATTCGTAAATGAAAGATAGTATGCTTCCATATTTTGATGTGAAACATGGAACTCCCCGTAATATGTATTTTCATCTTCAAGATGATCGAGTCGAAAGGGCCGGAAATCATTTTTTTGTAAGAAAGGGAACATATTTTGTTCATATCCACTTTTGAACGAAAATGGGAAAATAAATTGAAAAATAGCTGTTGATACATATTTTTCTTCGATCGTTTGTATTGCCTCCATTTATATTGTTTCCTTTCAATGTAAGCTATAGAAACAACATGCCCTAATCTGCTAAAAAATAACCAGAGGATTTTTATATAATTAAGAATGAAAATTCAGCTTATTTATTAGGCGACATGTATAATGTTATGTATACTAAAAGGAGTAGAATTGTGTTTTGAAAAGGGGGATGTATTATGCGTATTTTAGTATTAGGAGCTGGAGGCGTTGGAGGTTTTTTTGGTGGACGACTTGCCGAAAAGGGAGAAGATGTAACTTTTCTCGTACGTAGTAAACGGAAAGAACAATTAGAGGAAAAAGGTCTTGTTATCCGAAGTATTAACGGCGATTTTTCATTTCAACCGAAGCTAATAACGAAAGAAGATATTACCACTCCATTTGATGTGATTTTATTCTCAACAAAAGCGTATCACCTAAACGAGGCAATAACAGATTTGAAACCATTTGTAGGAGAGAATACAGTAATAATTCCAGTGTTAAATGGTATCGCTCATTTAACACTATTACAAAAGGAATTCGACGTGGAAAAAGTAATTGGCGGTTTATGCTTTATCGAGACGACGTTAAACGATCAAGGAGAAATTGTACAAACTAGTGTTGCCAACAGACTTGTATTTGGGGAAATTAAGCCTCAAGATTCAGAGAGAATAAAGCTTATTTCTAAAACATTTGCAGATACAAAAGCTAGTTTTGTTTTAAGTGAAAATATTGTGCAAGATATGTGGCATAAATATTTATTTATCACCGTAATGTCAGGTGTGACAACATTAATGCGTGCGCCGATAGGACCGATTCGCGAGAGTGATGGAGGCCGAGAATTTATTAGAAACTTATTTGAAGAATCAGTGCAAATCATGAAATCTATGGGGGCTCCAGTTAAGGACAATATCGTCCAGGAACATATGAAAACGATTGATAAAATTTCGTATGATATGAAGTCATCTATGCAGCGTGATATGGAAAAAGGCTCGCTCATTGAAGGGAAATACTTGCAAGGGTATTTACTTGATTTAGCAGAACAGTTTTCGATAGATACTCCTTTGTTAGGAGCTGTGCATCAAAATTTAAAGGTATATGAAAAAATGATTTTAAATAAAGAAATGGTATGAAAAAGAGTAAAGGATAGCAAAATATAAATGTTGCTATCCTTTTTTTGTTTCTTTTTGACAATTTATTCGTTTCTTTTCGGTTTATCTGTCGTATTTCGTTCTCTTTCACGTTTACCATATAGCTGATTAATTTCATTTGCTACTGCATCTAAATATGAATCGGAAAAAAGTGGCTTCTTTTCTTTAGACATACGGGTCTCCTTTGTGGATTTTTAGTATTCATTATGTATATTTTTCAGTGGATTATGCGCAATCGTTTTAATTTTTTTCTTTTTAAAAATTTTTGTTTACTTTTTGAAAATAAAGGAGTATTATAATCCACAGTTTCAATTTTCTAAATCGCTGAAGCCGCATGGTGCGGGGGACCCGTTCTTATGGATTAGTACATAATCCAATGGGGTGAATCCTTGAAAAAGGTAGGGCTACTCATAGGCCCGAATCCGACAGCTAACCTCGTAAGCGTTATATTGAGAAGGAAGGTGGAGCTTGTGCGACAAAAAAAATAATGTCTACAAGTCTATTTCATTATGGCTTGTAGACATTTTTTGTTTTCTGAAGAAATAGTTTATCCGCTGTAATTAGCAGAAAAATTCGTGCAAAATTATTGGAGAGTGGACAGCGTTGGTTTCATCTATCAAAAGGTTTTTAATTGGAAGGCCGTTAAAATCAACTGAGTTAGGAGAGCAAAAGCTTAATAAAACGAAGGCGCTAGCAATTTTATCTTCTGACGCATTGTCATCGGTTGCATACGGACCAGAGCAAATTTTAATTGCTTTAGCAGGTCTTGGAGCAGTAGCTTATTGGTATTCCATTCCGATTGCTATTGGGGTATTAGTATTATTGACAGCTCTTATTTTATCTTATCGACAAATTATTTTTGCTTACCCTCATGGCGGCGGGGCATATGTTGTATCAAAAGAGAATTTAGGGATGAATCCAGGCTTAATAGCAGGAGGATCTTTATTAGTTGATTACATTTTAACGGTTGCAGTAAGTGTATCTGCGGGTACAGATGCGCTCACATCTGCTTTTCCTAGCTTACATGCACATAATGTAATCATTGCGATTATATTTGTCATATTGATTACCATCTTAAATTTAAGAGGCGTAACGGAATCAGCTTCCGTTTTAGCATATCCTGTTTATTTATTCGTTTTAGCACTATTTATATTAATTGGTGTAGGGATATACAATATTTTAACGGGACACGTTTCGCAGGCTTTGCATTCGCCAATTGGAACGCCAGTTGCAGGAATTAGTTTGTTCTTACTGTTACGAGCATTTGCTTCAGGAAGCTCTGCTTTAACGGGTGTTGAGGCGATATCTAACGCAATTCCAAACTTTAAAGATCCTGCACCTAACAATGCAGCGAAAACATTGCTTGCAATGGGTGCATTACTTGCAGTTTTATTTTCTGGAATTGTCTTTTTAGCTTATTATTACGGAATTAATCCAAGTAAGGAAGTAACAGTCGTTTCACAAATTGCTGAACAAACTTTTGGACGTAATTTCATGTACTATTTCATACAAGGTACAACAGCTTTAATATTAATTCTTGCGGCTAACACAGGTTATTCTGCATTTCCGCTATTAGCGGTTAATCTTGCAAAAGACAAGTTCATACCGAGAATGTTTACGATTAGAGGAGACCGCCTAGGTTATTCAAACGGTATTATTATACTTGGGATTTCTTCGATTATTTTAATTGTAGCTTTTCAGGGGAAAACAGAACACTTGATTCCGCTATATGCAGTAGGGGTATTTATTCCGTTTACACTTTCTCAAACTGGAATGGTACTAAAATGGCTTCGTGAAAAGCCTGAAGGATGGGCTTTAAGATTAACGCTTAATTTAATTGGTGCAGTCATTAGTTTTATCGTAATGAGTATGTTCTTTTTAACTAAATTCGCACAAGTTTGGTCGATCCTTATTTTCTTACCTGCCATTATCTTCTTGTTCCATCGAATAAAGAAGCATTATGATGCAGTGGGGGATCAATTAAGTTTAAAAACTTGTGAACCACTTGTTCCGATTGAAGGGAATGTAATTGTCGTTCCTGTAGCTGGTATGACTCATGTAGTAGAAAATTCATTGAACTATGCTAAGGCTCTTTCTGCAGATCAAGTTATCGCTGTATATGTTGCTTTTGACAGAGAAGAGGAAAAGAAATTTGAAGAGAAATGGGAGAAGTGGCAACCTGAAGTAAGGCTTGTTACATTACATTCTCATTATAGAAGCATTATTCAGCCGCTTACAAAATTTATTGACACAGTGCAATATAAAGCGAGTGAATCAAATTACCGAGTTACGGTCGTTATACCACAGTTTATTCCGAAAAAAGGTTGGCATAACATTCTTCATAATCAGTCTAGTTTACTCATTCGTGCGTATTTACTCTATAAAAGAAATGTTGTTATTACGACAGTACCGTATCATTTGAAAAAGTAAGGAAATTTTTTAAGGATAACTTCACGAAAGTGAAGTTATCCTTTTTGTGTATATGCTATGCATAATTGCATATGGATCCGAAAAGTATATTAGTATAATTTTAATGATTATGAATATGTAGTGTTTCCTGTTGTGGTATATAGATAGTTTAATCGAGAAAGTGAATTGAATTTTATTTTGGGATAAGGACATGAGATCTTGAAAATAAAGGGAATTAAAATACTTCTTTACGTTATATAAATAGCTGTGTTTAAATGACCTTACAGTACAAAACTTACATGAAAACAAAACGAAATTTCATACTTTCATACGTTAATTGGTTTAAAATGAATAATATTTTCATGTAATATATTCACTGTGTGAATGTGGAAATCGCAATAAAATAGAAAATTTATACAGTTTTATTCATACTAAGCACATATGAAAAGTTATGAAGTGTTTTATAACAATAAGTAAGTACTGTAGAAAAAAGTTAGAAGAGATGGTTCGTACATGACTCACGGTGAGAACGTTCTCTATTTTTAACCATCTCAAATCATTTGCAAGAAAATAGAATAATAAAATGCGATAGTAATAGTTGCTAATACATAGGAGGAGTTAAAGTGAAAAAGACTTTAATTACAGGGTTATTGGTTACAGCAGTATCTACGAGTTGCTTCGTTCCTGTAAGCGCTTACGCTAAGGAGGGGCAAACAGAAGTGAAAACAGTATATGCGCAAAATGTAATTGCTCCAAATACATTATCCAATTCAATTAGAATGTTAGGGTCACAGTCACCACTTATACAAGCATACGGATTAGTTATTTTGCAACAGCCAGACATTAAGGTAAACGCTATGAGTAGTTTAACGAATCATCAAAAATTTGCAAAAACGAATGTACGAGAGTGGATTGATGAATATAATCCGAAGCTAATCGACTTAAATCAAGAAATGATGAGATACAGCACAAGATTTAATAGTTATTATAGTAAGCTCTATGAACTAGCAGGAAAAGTAAATGAAGATGAACAGGCAAAAGCAGATTTTACAAACGCATATGGAAAATTACAATTGCAAGTCCAAAGCATTCAAGAGAGTATGGAGCAAGATTTATTAGAGTTAAATCGATTTAAAACGGTATTAGACAAAGATAGTAACAACTTATCAATTAAAGCTGATGAGGCAATAAAAACACTTCAAGGATCAAGTGGAGATATTGTGAAATTAAGAGAAGATATTAAAAGAATTCAAGGGGAAATTCAAGCTGAATTAACTACTATTTTGAATAGACCGCAAGAAATTATTAAAGGTTCTATTAATATCGGTAAACAAGTATTTACAATCACAAATCAAACTGCACAAACGAAAACAATCGACTTTGTTTCTATCGGTACTTTAAGTAATGAAATTGTAAATGCTGCAGATAGTCAAACGAGGGAAGCAGCTCTTCGTATTCAACAAAAGCAAAAAGAGTTATTACCGCTTATTCAGAAGTTATCACAAACTGAATTAGAGGCGACTCAAATTACATTTGTTGAAGATCAAGTAAGTAGCTTTACAGAACTAATTAATCGCCAAATTACAACTTTAGAAACGTTATTAACGGATTGGAAAGTTTTAAATAATAATATGATCCAAATTCAAACAAATATTGAAGAAGGTACGTATACAGACAGTATTTTACTTCAAAAACATTTCAATCAACTTAAAAAAGTAAGTGATGAAATGAATAAGCAAACAAATCAATTTGAAGATTACGTTACAAACGTTGAAGTACATTAAACAGAAAAATAATTAGCGATATAGGGAGAGAAGAAAAATGACAAAAAAACCTTATAAAGTAATGGCTCTATCAGCACTTATGGCAGTATTTGCAGCAGGGAATATTATGCCGGCCCATACGTATGCAGCTGAAAGTACAGTGAAACAAGCTCCAATTCATGCAGTAGCAAAAGCTTATAATGACTACGAAGAATATTCATTAGGACCAGAAGGCCTGAAAGATGCAATGGAAAGAACAGGTTCAAACGCTTTAGTAATGGATCTGTACGCTTTAACAATTATTAAACAAGGTAATGTTAACTTTGGTAATGTATCGTCAGTTGATGCAGCTTTAAAAGGTAAAGTGATTCAGCATCAAGATACAGCTAGAGGGAATGCACAACAATGGCTAGATGTATTGAAGCCACAGCTTATTTCAACAAATCAAAATATCATTAATTACAATACGAAATTCCAAAACTATTATGATACTTTAGTTGCTGCGGTTGATGCAAAGGATAAAGCAACTCTTACGAAAGGTCTAACTAGATTATCAAGTAGTATTACTGAAAATAAAGCGCAAGTAGATAAGTTAGTAGAAGACTTAAAGAAATTCCGAAATAAAATGACGTCGGATACTCAAAATTTCAAGGGAGATGCAAATCAAATTACATCTATCTTGGCTAGTCAAGATGCTGGAATTCCGCTTCTGCAAAATCAAATTACAACGTATAATGAAGCAATTAGTAAATATAATGCAATTATTATCGGTTCATCTGTTGCGACAGCTTTAGGCCCAATTGCAATTATCGGTGGTGCAGTAGTTATTGCTACTGGTGCAGGAACGCCGCTAGGAATCGCATTAATTGCAGGTGGTACAGCAGCTGTAGGTGGTGGAACAGCTGGAATCGTATTAGCGAAGAAAGAGCTTGATAATGCACAAGCAGAAATTCAAAAGATAACAGGACAAGTTACAACTGCCCAATTAGAAGTGGCAGGACTAACGAACATTAAAACACAAACTGAGTATTTAACAAACACAATTGATACAGCAATTACAGCGTTGCAAAATATTTCAAACCAATGGTATACAATGGGATCGAAATATAATTCATTACTTCAAAATGTAGACTCTATTAGTCCAAACGACCTTGTTTTCATTAAGGAAGACTTGAATATAGCTAAAGATAGCTGGAAAAACATTAAAGACTATGCAGAAAAGATTTATGCTGAAGATATTAAAGTAGTAGATACGAAAAAAGCATATTAGTAATTAAACTGTTACAACATTATGTGTAGATAATTGATTATTATAAAATAGAGAGCTCCTGTTCAGTAGTGAGCAGGAGTTCTTTTACCTCTAACGTTTCATATCCTCATAAAAAGAATAGGTGATAAGTATGCGTAATAATTTCTATAAAAAATGCCTTTTAACGATAATGATTGCTGGAGTGGCAACGAGTAATGTGCTTCCTTTACATCCTTTTGCAGCGGAACAAAACGTAAAAACATTGCAAGAGAGTGCAAAAAAATATTCTCTCGGACCAGCAGGGTTCCAAGATGTAATGGCGCAAACGACATCAAGTATATTTGCGATGGATTCATATGCAAAATTAATTCAAAATCAACAAGAGACTGATTTGAGTAAAATAAGTTCAATTAATGGTAATTTAAGAGGGAATATGATTCAGCACCAAAGAGATGCAAAAATTAATGCGGCGTATTGGCTAAATAATATGAAGCCTCAAATTATGAAAACGGATCAAAACATTATTAATTACAATAATACTTTTCAAGCGTACTATAATAGCATGCTAGTAGCGATTGATCAAAAAGATAGCGTAAAGTTAAAAGCGGATTTAGAAAAGTTGTATGCGGACATTTTAAAGAATCAAAATGAGGTAGATGTATTATTAGGGAATTTGAAAGCTTTTCGCGATAGAATGGCGAAAGACACAAATAGTTTTAAAGAGGATACAAATCAATTAACAGCGATTTTGGCAAGTACGAATGCTGGTATTCCAGCTCTAGAGCAACAAATAAATACATATAACGATTCGATCAAAAAGAGTAACGATATGGTGATTGCTGGTGGTGTACTTTGCGTAGCATTAATAACTTGTCTTGCGGGCGGACCGATGATTGCGATTGCGAAAAAAGATATTGCAAATGCAGAACGAGAAATAGCCAGTTTAAAGAATAGAATTTCTGGAGCACAAGCAGAAGTGGCAATTTTGACAGATGTGAAAAATAAAACGACTAATATGACAGAAACAATTGATGCAGCAATTACAGCACTGCAAAACATATCAAATCAGTGGTATACGGTAGGTGCGAAATATAACAATTTACTACAAAACGTAAAAGGAATCAGCCCTGAAGAATTTACCTTTATAAAAGAAGATTTAAATACAGCGAAAGATAGCTGGAAGGATGTAAAAGATTATACAGAAAAATTACATGAAGGCGTGGCGAAATAAACAGCGGACTAGTTCCACTGTTTATTTTTTTATCCCGTTTTTTGTGAGAGCCGATCTTGTAATTTTACCCATAAGTTTGCCGTACATTTTATCAATGTAACTTTAGGATAATGTTTGGTCAAATTGATACTAATAACCTAGATAAACTCCTGATCACGCTTTTTATATTTAATATTTTAAGTAAAAAAGCTATACTATAGGCAAAACTAAAAATTGGAAAGGAAATACTAGAACATGGAAAATTATTTGTTATTTATTCTTACAGCAATCCTAATCATAATAATGCCTGGTCCCGGTTTTGCCTTGGTTACAAAAAACACTATCTCGCATGGTAAAAATGGTGGGATAAAGACCGTCTTAGGAACGGTATCTGGAATGATGATTCATACAATAATGGCTACACTAGGACTTTCTGCTATCCTAATGAAATTTGCTATGCTATTTACATTAATAAAATATGCTGGGGCTTTTTATTTAATTTACTTAGCTGTAAAGTCAATTAAAAGTGCCTTACATAAAAAAGAAGATATGTCAGGTTCAGTAGAAATGGACTCTAAGGATATTGGAGCGCTTAAAAGCTTTAGACAAGGATTTACTACGGCGATTTTAAATCCAAAAACTACTGTGTTTTTCCTTAGTTTTCTACCCCAATTTATTGTGAGTAATCAAAATCATTTCCTCCAATTTCTTTTATTAGGAGTCACATTTACGACTTTGACAGCAATATGGTATTTACTTTATATCTCACTCATACGTCAATTAAGAACTTTTTTAAGAAAAGAAAAAGTGAACCGTACAATAGAGGGTATTACTGGCGCAGTATTGTTAGTATTTGGAGTTAGGTTGTTTTTCCAAAAATAAATATGTATATGAAAAGAGAAATAATCAATGGTGGTTATTTCTCTTATTTATTTATTCTAAAACTGCCATTTTACAATTGACTTCACACCTTCATACTAATTTTATGCCCATATCTAATTTGAACTTTAAAAATGAGTTCCTTAATAACCTGACCGGTTTGCTTTGTAAGGAAAAATATTACATTACGGGGCGGGCTGATAATAAGTAAGGGATGGATAAAAAACCATTGATTAAAGTTTCACTGTATATACTAAGGGGAGTAGAAGTTTAGGCAGAGAAATTTAGGGAGTCGAAATTTCTTGCATAAAGCTGTATAATGCTTGTAACGAAAGGGAAATACAGGAAAGGGTTTGTAATGAGTTACTATGGATAAGGATAAACAACAATTAAGCGTTGAAGTTGCAAGATTATATTATCAATCAGATTATAGTCAGCAAGAAATTGCTAACAAATTAAATATCTCAAGACCGACAATCTCAAGATTATTAAAGTACGCGAAAGAAAAAGGATTTGTTCAAATTAGTATAGCTGATCCGTTTGCTGATTTAGATAACGTCGGGAACTTACTTAAAGAAAAGTACAACTTGTTAGAGGCGCATGTTGTATTTTCTCCAGTGCCAGAATATGCAACGATTACTGAGTATATTAGTAAATATGCAGCTGAGTATATGGAAAAGACAGTGAAAACTGGTGATATCGTTGGTGTAAGCTGGGGAATGACGATGTATGAAATCGCTAGGAAAATCGTACCGCAACATGTGAAAGGTGTAGAGGTTGTCCAGTTAAAAGGTGGCATTAGTCACTCAAGTGTAAATACATATGCGAATGAAACGATCGCGTTATTTGCAGATGCTTTTCAAACGACGCCAAGAAATCTACCTCTTCCAGTTATATTTGATAATGCGGTGACAAAAGAATTAGTGGAGCAGGATCGACATATTCATCACATTATTGAAATGGGAAAACAAGCGAATATTGCAATTTTTACTGTCGGAACAGTGCGTGATGAAGCGTTATTATTCCGATTAGGATATTTAGATAAGGATGAAACTAGCTTACTGAAAAAACAAGCAGTCGGTGACATTTGTTCACGTTTCTTTGACGGAGATGGAAATATTAGTAGTGAAGAAATTAATAAGCGTACAATTGGAATTGAGTTAGAAGAGTTAAAGTTAAAGAAACGTTCTATTTTAGTTGCAGGTGGTAATAGAAAAATAAAAGCAATTGACGGTGCGTTACGTGGCGGGTATGCAAATGTACTAATTATAGATCAGCATACAGCGAAAGAATTGTTACATTATCAAAAAGGTTAGAAATAAAAGGCTTTCTCAAAATATTAATTTTGAGAAAGCCTTTTATTTTTAGTATGAATAAATCAATGTGCAGTACCTTGTAAAGTATTTGTAAGGAACGCTCTTTGATTGATCTCCTTTTTCAAAAATTAGTGAGTTAGCCATAATATCTCTATCTACAAAACTCCATCCATCTTGCTCCATCATATCGATAAAAGGTTCCATTTTTCCGCGCTTTACTAAGTAGGGGTATTGATTATCTATCGGTTCTACTTCCACCATTTCTTTATCTTGAATAACCATCTTAGACATAGCTAAAGCAAATGGAACTGGGTTTCCTTATTGGAAAATAACATCCCTTTTATAAAAAATAAATATGGATAGTGAGGTGCATACTAGCAATGTGAATATAAAGAATTTTGACTTAAACAAGTGGTTCACATCCTTTATTTACAAGCTTATACTACTTTCAATGTATTACAAGAAATTCCCTTCTGAAAAAGAATGAACAAAAGTTCAAAAGTGTATTTACATTTGTTCAACTAAGGGTTAGAATGAAGTTGTTAAAAGATATGAGGAGTGAAGATAATGAACATTGCAAAGTTAATTGACCATACAATTTTAAAACCAAATTCTACAAAAGAAGATGTTATGAAAGTAATCGAAGAGGCAAAGCAATACAAATTTGCTTCAGTTTGTATTAATCCTACATGGGTAAAGCTAGCTGCTGAAGAATTAGCTGGACATGATGTAGACGTTTGTACTGTAATCGGTTTCCCATTAGGAGCAAGCACTACTGAAACAAAAGCATTCGAAACAAAAGATGCTATCGCAAAAGGTGCAACTGAAGTTGATATGGTAATCAACGTAGGTGCTTTAAAAGATGGCGACAATGAGTTCGTTGAAAAAGATATTTATGAAGTAGTACAAGCAGCAAAAGGAAAAGCTCTTGTAAAAGTAATCATTGAAACTTGCCTTCTAACAGATGAAGAAAAAGTTCGTGCTTGTGAATTATCAGTAAAAGCTGGCGCTGATTTCGTAAAAACTTCAACTGGATTCTCAACTGGCGGAGCAACTGCTGAAGATATCGCGTTAATGCGTAAAACAGTTGGACCAAACGTTGGCGTGAAAGCATCTGGCGGCGTTCGTACACGTGAAGATGCAGACAAAATGGTAGAGGCTGGAGCTTCTCGCGTTGGAGCAAGTGCTAGTGTTGCAATCGTATTAAATGATGCAAAAGGTGCTACAGATAACTACTAATCAATAAAGAGTGAAGAGCAATAGATACACAACGTATAGTGTATCTATTGCTCTAACAATTGAAAAAAATGTAAGCGGATACGAATGGGAGGAGACGGCTTATGAAATACTTAATCGGTGTTTTTGGCCTCGTATTGATTTTAGGTATCGCTTGGCTTGCTAGTAATGATAGAAAGAAAGTCAAATATCGCCCAATCATAACGATGGTTATATTACAATTCATTTTGGGGTTTTTATTATTAAATACAAGCGTAGGGAATATATTAATTAGCGGAATAGCAGATGGTTTTGGAGAATTATTAAAATATGCCGCTGATGGTGTGAATTTCGTATTTGGTGGATTAGTAAATCAAAAAGAGTTTTCATTCTTTTTAAGTGTATTAATGCCAATCGTATTTATATCAGCTTTAATAGGTATTTTGCAACACATTAAAGTATTACCTATTATTGTGAAATCTATCGGTCTAGTATTAAGTAAAGTAAATGGGATGGGGAAACTCGAATCATATAACGCGGTAGCTTCTGCGATTTTAGGACAATCTGAAGTGTTTATTTCAGTTAAGAAACAACTAGGATTATTGCCAGAGAAAAGAATGTATACATTATGTGCATCTGCAATGTCTACAGTATCTATGTCTATCGTTGGATCATATATGGTGTTATTAAAACCGCAATATGTTGTAACCGCTTTAGTGCTTAACTTATTCGGTGGCTTCATTATTGCTTCTATCATTAACCCGTATGAAGTTACTGAAGAAGAAGATATGTTAGAAGTACAAGAAGAAGAGAAAAAGACATTCTTTGAAGTATTAGGGGAATACATTATAGATGGATTTAAAGTTGCGATTACAGTAGCAGCTATGTTAATCGGTTTCGTTGCCCTTATCGCATTCATTAATGCAGTATTTAAAGGTGTAATCGGTATCTCATTCCAAGAAATTCTTGGTTATGTATTTGCACCATTTGCATTTATTATGGGTGTTCCATGGCATGAAGCAGTTAACGCAGGTAATATTATGGCGACAAAACTTGTATCAAATGAATTTGTAGCGATGACAGATTTAGCACAAGGAAACTTTAATTTCTCAGATAGAACGACAGCGATTATATCTGTATTCTTAGTTTCATTTGCAAACTTCTCTTCAATTGGAATTATTGCTGGGGCAGTTAAGAGCTTAAATGAAAAACAAGGGAATGTAGTCGCAAGATTTGGTTTGAAATTACTTTTCGGTGCAACGTTAGTAAGTTTCTTATCAGCAACAATCGTTGGCTTATTATTTTAACAGATTCATATAATATAAAAAGGAATGGTGATTACAATGAGAATGGTAGATATTATTGCGAAAAAACGTGATGGAAAAGAATTAACGACTGAAGAAATCAAATTCTTTATTAATGGATATACAGATGGAAGTATTCCTGATTATCAAGCGAGTGCACTTGCAATGGCAATTTTCTTTAAAGATATGACGGATCGTGAACGTGCAGATTTAACGATGGCAATGGTTGAGTCTGGAGAAACAATCGACTTATCAGCAATTGAAGGCATTAAAGTAGATAAGCATTCAACTGGCGGTGTTGGTGATACAACAACATTAGTATTAGGACCATTAGTCGCTGCTTTAGATGTACCAGTAGCAAAAATGTCTGGTCGTGGTTTAGGACATACGGGCGGGACAATTGATAAATTAGAAGCGGTAGAAGGATTCCACGTTGAAATTACGAAAGAACAGTTCATTGATATTGTAAACCGTGACAAAGTGGCTGTTATCGGACAAACAGGAAACTTAACACCTGCTGATAAAAAGATTTATGCATTACGTGATGTAACAGGAACAGTAAATTCAATTCCTCTAATTGCAAGTTCAATTATGAGTAAAAAAATTGCAGCTGGTGCTGATGCAATCGTACTTGATGTAAAAACAGGTGCTGGTGCATTTATGAAAACCGAAGAAGATGCAAAAGAATTAGCTCACGCAATGGTACGTATCGGAAATAATGTTGGACGTCAAACGATGGCAGTAATTTCAGATATGTCACAACCTCTTGGTTTTGCTATTGGTAACGCTCTAGAAGTGAAGGAAGCAATTGATACTTTAAAAGGCGAAGGTCCAGAAGATTTAACAGAATTAGTACTTGTATTAGGAAGCCAAATGGTCGTACTTGCGAAAAAAGCAAATACATTAGAAGAAGCTCGTGAAATGCTAATTGAAGTGATGAAAAATGGAAAAGCAACTGAGAAGTTTAAAGAGTTCTTAAGCAACCAAGGCGGAGACAGCTCAATTGTAGATAATCCAGAAAAAATGCCACAGGCGAAGTATGTAATTGATGTACCTGCAAAAACTTCAGGTGTGATTTCAAACATTGTTGCAGATGAAATCGGTATCGCAGCTATGTTATTAGGTGCTGGCCGTGCAACAAAAGAAGATGAAATCGATTTAGCGGTAGGATTAATGTTACGTAAAAAAGTTGGCGATGCAGTAAAAGAAGGCGAGCCGTTCGTAACGATTTATGCAAATCGCGAAAATGTAGAAGATGTAAAAGCAAAAATCTATGAGAACATTTCTATCGCTGAAACAGCAGTGGCTCCTAAATTAGTTCATACAGTTATTACTGACTAATCAATATTACATTTACTTTGAGGAGGAAATAATATGGATAAGAAAAAATATATCGAAGAAGCAAATAAGATGTTGTCAAAAGCATATATTCCGTATTCTAAATTTCCTGTTGGTGCAGCATTAGTTACGAAAGAAGGTAAAATCTATACTGGTTGTAATATAGAAAACGCTTCTTACGGTTTATGTAACTGTGCAGAAAGAACAGCAATATTTAAAGCAGTATCAGAAGGTGAGCGCGACTTTAGTTACTTAGTCATTACAGGAGAAACTGACGGACCTATTTCACCATGTGGTGCTTGTAGACAAGTTATTGCTGAATTTTGTGATCCGAAAATGCCTGTATTACTAACGAATGTAAAAGGTGATGAAAAAGAAGTGACTGTGGAACAGTTACTGCCAGGTGCTTTCTCAATTGAAGATTTAAAATAAGTTAAAAGGCCATTCCACAATGAATAGTTGCGGAATGGTCTTTTTTATTTTCAAAAAATAAAACGCAAGACTAACAATGTAATACTCTGTTCATATTCCGTTCATAAACTTTGAGTAAAATGATTGCATCGAATATGGAAAGTTTACAGCAGGAGGAATATGATGAAGAAATTATATAATGCAGCATTCATTTACTTAATTATTGGTTTATTATCAGGTGTATTTGCTAGAGAGTATACGAAAGCGCAAGGAATTAAAGGATCCACTATGTTGCAATTAGTGCATACACACGTATTAGTGCTCGGCTTCGTATTCTTTTTGATCGCTTTAGCTCTATTTAAAGTATTTAATGTCCGTGAAACAAAAAGTTTTCATGCGTGGTTTGTTGTTTATAACATAGGACTTATTTTTACAATCGCTACAATGGTATTTAGAGGTATTCTACAAGTGAATGGAACTGACTTTAATGGTTTAAGCCATATGGCTGGATTAGGTCATATCATTATAAGTGTTGGGCTCGTTTGGTTTATGATTTTGCTCAAAAAATCTTTTAAATAGATAGGAGTGGAGAGTATGAGTTTAGCACTTTTATCAAGTATAGTAGCGGTTTGTATGGCCGTTGGAGTTATGTTTCTTCGCTTTAAGTCAGCGAAAAAACCGGTAACGAAAAAGAAAATTATATTACCGCCAATTTTTATGAGCACTGGTGCAATGATGTACTTCTTACCAGAGTTTCGATTAACGTCTTTAGAAATAGTAGAGGCAATTAGCGTAGGACTTATTTTCTCTATATTTCTTATTAAAACATCTAAGTTCGAAATAAGAGGCGAAGACATATATATGAAACCATCAAAAGCGTTCATATTTATTTTAGTTGGTTTATTAGCTGTTCGGGTAGCATTGAAATCATATTTAAGTCAGTCGATTGATTTAACCCAATTAAGTGGAATGTTTTTCTTACTCGCTTTTGCGATGATTGTATCGTGGAGAATTGCGATGTATCGCTCGTTTACTAAATTAGAAAAGACAATAAAAAGAGCTGGAATTTCTATATAGGAATTTCAGCTCTTTTTATGTTTTATACGATTGTTTTTTTAGCTTTGATTTCATTTGCTTAATTTTAAACGTATTTGAGCATCTTGTAATGCAACTGGTGTAACGTTAAGACCATTTTGATCAACGATTTTTGTGTTTAATAAAATGGAATCTAAGCTCCCGCGAAATGTTTTTGTATAGTTTTGACGCAACATTTGTTGTTCTTGTTTTTCATCAACTGTTAATCCAGATGTTCTTTCTTTTTTTGATAATTCGTTAATACGGAATAAAATGTTTTTCATTTGTTTTCACCTCTAGTTAGATTTAATTACATTAGTTACTTACTAATGTATAGTTATTTTAACCTATCTTTTAATAAGTGTCAATGCCTATAAACATTCCTTGTTTTGTAAGTGTATGGGGTGATAAAGAATGAAAAAACTACAAATACTTGAAATAGAAAAGATGTTAATATACAATACCTAAGTAGGGTATATAGGGTATTGTTTTACTTTATGAGAGTAATAAGCAAAAAGGAGTATGTAATAATGAATTCAGTAATTTCAAGGAAAGAAACAATCATATCATATAGCATTGCAATTCTATTTATATTAGCGATGGTTACAGCTGGTGTACTATTAGATGATCCAGAAGTAATTTTGCCGGAAATAGCTGCGATGGCAATAGCTTTATGGGCATATCGTGAGCCGGGATGGCTAAGACAACCAGAAAAAATCTTTATTGCGCCGTCAATAACAGCTGTTATTGGTTTTGCAGTGAATCAAATGGATATTTCCTATATAGGAAAAGTTAGCTTAACACTTATATTAATGATGTTGTTTTTACGTGTTATTCAATCCAATTTAGCACCATCTATTGCGACAGGTTTATTACCATTAGTAACAAATGCGACGGAATGGTCATTTGTTATCTCAGTCTTCGTTTTGACATTTATTTTAATGATTGGTGTTCTTATTTTTAAATTGAATAACGGTATTGAGAGAAAAGTTAAAATCCAATATAAATATATGGTTGTATTTCTATTTTTAAATTTTGTATGGATCAGTTTATGTTGGATAACTGGTTATGAACAATTAGCGGTTATTCCGCCAATTCTAGTCGTTGTGTATGAATCACTTCAAAAACCGATGTACAATGAAAAAATGGCATTTAAACAAATAGTAGTATTAACTATATCGGCGACTGTTGGAACTTTATTGTATTTTGCAATCGATTCATGGATTGTAGTTACTTTATTAAATATGATATTGATGCTTATTTTGTTAAAAATAGTTGGGGTATGTATTCCAGCAGCGTATGCATTCCCATTACTTCCGCTCGTATTTCCTGATGAAATGATAAAGATGTTACCAGTAGGTTCATTTGTTGCAGGGGTATTTTTATTTGGTGCAGTACTACTGTATAAAAAATGGGAGATGAAGCAAAAGGGAATGCAAATGTAGAGAAGAAAATACAATCCCTAGTTAGCATAATAAATAGACACCCGCGGGTGTCTATTTTCATTAAATGAAATTTAGCCTAACTCATTTAAGCAATTAACAAGTTCTGTAGCTTTAGAAAAGAATGGTGAATGATCAGCTTCCAAAGTAATTATTTTCGTGCAAGGGGTCTCTGTATTCATTCGGCGTTGAAAATCAATTGGAATCGCTCTATCTAGAGTCGTTTCAATATAAATGCGATCTATAGTTCCAAAGTTCTTTTCTGATATTTTTAGTTTTTGTTGGAATGGTCCTAGTGGTTGAGGACGCATTTTTTTGAAAGAAGTTTCTTTAATCACTTCATTTTCGGTAGCATTTAAAAATGTTTGTTCAATTAGATTAGATGTAAGTTCAGCTGTCATGTCATTCTCATTTATAGAGAATTGTGGGCCAGCTTCTCCGTCTAACTTACTACCAAGACTTTCTCCATTTTGTGGCAAGAATGCACAAAGATATACTAATTTATCGATTTTATTTGGTATAAGCTCAGCGGTTTGAGTGATCACAATTCCACCCATACTATGTCCAACAAGAATAACTTTTTCATTTTGTTGATCTATAGTAGCTGTTACTGCATTAACATAGGAATCTAATGTTATATTTTGTGATGGAGTTGTATCTTTCCCACTTCCAGGTAAGTCTAGTGTAATAACTGTATGTCCGAAAGCCTCTAGTTGAGGTTTTACTAAATCCCATGCCCATTCACCTTGCCATGCTCCATGTACTAAAACGTAAGTACTCATTTAATCAACACTCCTCTAATGTTTATATGTTTATTTTTTCGTAATATTGATGATGTATAATTAGTGTATATGAAGTGGGTTGATAAATATAATGAAGCTTATTTATAGATGATATAAATAACTTTTATATAAGGAGAACAGAATGAACGTTTTTGATTTTAAAGTTTTTAAATACGTGGCTCGTTTGAACAGCATTAGTTTAGCAGCTAAGGAGTTACATATGACACAGCCGGCTATAACTCATATCGTAAACAAATTAGAGAAACGATATGCTATAACATTATTTGATCGCTCTAGACGAGGAACTGTTTTAACTGAAAATGGAAAAGAATTTTTAGTTTGTGTAGATCGACTTCTAATGGAGTATGAAAACCTTGAAGAAACAGCTTTACAATTAAAAAATAATAACTTGTATAAGATTATATTAGCTACATATCCTTCAGTTACTGTATATTGTTTGGCGGAGTGTATCCAACTAGGTAATTTTGATCAAAGTCAGTATGTGCTTGCAGTTCGAGAAGGAAGCTATCAAGAAGTGTTAGATTGGCTGTCTTCTGGAAGTGCAGATTTTTCTATTTCTATAAAAGAAAATTTAATACCAGGATTTCATTATGATGTAATTGGTGAAGATCCGTATGTTATGGTTTCTTCTAAGTCAGTTCCATCTGGTCTTACAATGAAAGAGTTGAAAAATTATCCTTTTATAATGCCGCTCTCTGGTTGTAAAGAAGTACTTGAACCATATTTGACGAAAAATGAAATAGTAGTTAATAAAGTGATGGAATCAGAGACCATTAGTTCAGCATTAGCACTTGCCTTACAGGTTAACGGTATAACAATTGTTCCAGTATCAGGACTACATAAGCAAATTATTCATGAATTCATCGTGCAACCGATAGAAATTAAAATTCCACGACAACTTATTATGCAATGGTCACCTAAAAAAGAAAATGACTCACTGTTTCTGGCGTTTGTTACGAATTTATTAGTACAATTACAAAATAAGAAAAATTGATAAAATGCTTTTAAAAAAGGTAAGTTCGATTCACTTGAACTCACCTTTTTAATTTATAACCAATATAAAGCTGTATCATAAAATCCGATTAAAATGAGTAGGACACCTGCTATACGCTGAATACTTTTGCCGATTTTTCGGCTCTTTTTGAGTAAAGTCCCATTTAATCCAAGATAGGAGAGGATGAACATTAGTACAACAGTCCCTATCGAAAAGAATGTAGGAAACAAATACCCATAATTAGATGAGAAAGATAAAGGGATTAACGTTCCGAAAAATAGAACGAACATAGTCGGACAGAAAGCTAAAGAAAAGAAGAATCCAAGTAAAAATGAGCTAACTTCGGTTTGTTTTCGTATAAATTTGATCGAGAAGAAACTTCTTCCTTTTATAATACCTGCCAACATTAGCCCCCTTAAAATTAATAAAGGTCCAATTATTTTTCGTAACCATGGGAAATACAAAGTTAATATTTGCTGAATCTCTTTTCCTAAGAACCATACTAATAGTCCAAGTGTCGTAAAAGCTATTATTTTTCCTAAAATGAATAACAATATATGTTTCCATGCATGTCCCTTTTGTAAAGATTGATTGCCATAAAGTGAAACTTTAATCAGTGGGGGTTTTGTTCATCCCCCACTGATTATTAGTTGAACCAATCGGGCATTTACGGGCAGTTGATATCCCACCTAACTTCTTTGTCCTATCCGAATTTTGAGGTGGGAGTTTTACTGCCCGTTAATGCGGGATAAAGTGTAATAGCACTAATGTTTCCTGTTAATTGGCAAGGAGAAAGGGTACCTACAATGCCTAATAAAAACGCAAATAAAAGAGGAATTGATTTCGTAGCATTCGCGATATCCATTAAAGGAGACATGAGTTGATAACTCCACTCGCTAATTGTAGAAAATACGTTATATTCACCTTTCTAATTAAATTGGAATGTTCCATTTCTAGTAAGCTGTTTCCACGTTTTACCGTCATCTGTAGAGAGGAACACATTTGCTTTCATTGTAGCAAAAACTATTTCAGCTGAATTTTGAGGATTTTGTGATATGTACATAATTGTATCTTTAGAATCTAAAGATGGAATCTGTAAGTTTGTTTCTTCATTTGTAGCAATTGATTTCTTCGTAATCAGTTGCGCAGTTTGCTTATTAATAGAGGCATAGATAATGTCTTCATTACTTAATGTAACTGCGGTCGATTCAACTGGTTTAGAAAATAGTTCAAATGTATTTCCATAATCTGTAGACAAATATACACCGTCTTTAGCACTTACCGCGACTACACTAGATTGATCTGGATGTGCTGAAAAGGAATGGATTGTACTTGAAAGACCGTTTAATTTACTATTTTTCCAATCTTGTCCGTTGTTCGTACTGAAATAAAAACCTTGTTGTAATTTAGAATTTGGACGCTCATTGTATAAAAAAATTGCTTCCGTATTATATCCGACAGCAAGGTTGTGAAAATCAGATTCTCCATAAAAGGTTAGCTTTTCAAGGGTATTTCCGCCATCAGAACTTTTCATTAATCCTAAAGGATTTTTTAAATTTGCACCTGGTTCAGGATGACCGCTGGCAAAGAATCCGTTCTTCGTTGCCTGAAATCCCATATAATCATGTAGCTCAGTCTTAGTTTCAAACCATTTTCCATTTTGATAAACTTTTATACCACTGTGAGTTGCGATAGAAACCCCGGGCATATTTCCTGCATAGCCAATTCCGTGAATGTGCTCTATTTTCCCGGAGGTAATTTCTTTATAGAAGTTTTGCGGAATTGTATTTGCTGTTTCTTTATTTTTTGGCTGAGATTGCACCGTTTCTTTTTTAGCTGGTGCTGTTTCAGCATTGCTAGAACATCCTGTAATTATTAATAAAGAAGTAATTGCTAACCCTGTTGCTACATAATGTTTCACTTTTGTAGACTCCTTTCCATATATATGAGATTTTAAGTATATGGAATAAATGTCAAGAAATTGTGGAGTGGTATGCATAATTTAGAGTGGAAGGGGCCCTAGTAATGAAGATTTTCTTTTCTCTATGAGCACTATTAATTGACGGAAAATTACAACAATAATAGAATGAATTATATTGGATAATCAGTTTCAAAATTATACATAGAACGCTAGGGGGATTATTATGAAATCAACATTTTTTGCTCAAAATAGAGAACGATTAGTAAACACATTACCGGATGAATCTATTACTATTTTATTTGCTGGGCAAGCACCTCATATGTCAGCCGATGCACATTATAAATTTGTGCCGAATCGAAATTTTTACTATTTAACGGGAATCGATGAGCCAAATGTTATTTTCATGTTGAAAAAGTTTGGAAATAGTGTGGAAGAAACTCTTTTCATTGAAAAATCAGATCCAGTAATGGAAAAATGGGACGGTAAAACAGTTTCTAAAGAAGATGCAGAACAAATTTCAGGCATAAAAAAAGTTGTATATATAGAAAGCTTTGAGAAGACAATGGCAAATACACTTTTCACAGAAAATGTGAAGCATCTGTATTTAGATTTAGAGCGTCGTGAGTGGAAGGGTACTGAGACGAAAACGTTAGCGTTTGCTAAATATGTAAGAGAACAGTATCCACACGTTTTAATTGGTAATGTATATCCGCATATTTGTGAATTACGAGTGTTTAAAACGGAAGAAGAAATTGAAATCATTAAAGAAGCGATTGCTGTAACGAAAGACGGTATTTACAACGTACTTAAGCATGCAAAAGCAGACATGATGGAGTATGAATTAGAAGCTCAGTTTGATTTTACGCTTAAATCATCTGGAATTAAACATCATGCATTCAATACAATTTTGGCAAGTGGTAAAAATGCTACAGTCCTTCATTATGAAGATAATGATGCACAAATTCAAAATGGTGATTTAGTGCTGCTCGATTTAGGTGCTCAAAAAGATTACTACAACGCTGATATTAGTTACACATTCCCAGCTAGTGGAACATTCTCTAGTCGCCAAAAACAAATATATAATATCGTGTTAAAAGCATTGAAAGAAACAACTGAGCTTATTAAGCCAGGAGTAAAGTTTGCTGCATTAAATGAGCACACAAAAAAGGTACTGGCAGAAGAGTGTAAAGCAATTGGTTTAATTCAAGAAGATGAAGAGTTATCAAAATACTATTATCATGGCGTCAGCCATTTCCTTGGTTTAGATACTCACGATGTAGGAACATACAAAGATAGAGTGTTAGAAGAAGGTATGGTTATAACAATCGAACCTGGTCTTTATATTGAAGAAGAATCAATTGGAATTCGTATTGAAGATGATATCCTTGTAACGAAAGATGGGTATGAAAACTTGTCAAAAGATATTATTAGAGAAGTTGAAGAGATTGAAGAGTTTATGAGTGAAAATAATGTGAATGTAAAAGAAGATGAAGTTGTTACGAAATAATTATTAGAAGAGGCGCTCAATTTTGGGCGTCTTTTTATTTGATCCATTGCACATCTCCATATTTTCTTGAAAATCATTTTTTATAATGATTTTGAAAAAGAAAAAGGAGGGGTTTTCTATGAAGCGATTTGTATTAACAGCAGTTACAGTCTCTGTCATATCTTTAATTGCTGCATGTTCTGCGACCACAAATACAACAAACAATCATAAAAATATGAATGATAAAAAAACACCACAGACTGAAACGGCTACAAAACCATTGAAAGTTGAAAAAGGACCAGAAGTGACTTTAATAGCGAAAGAAGAAAAGCAAAAGCTAAGTAACGGTGTTATTGTTCCAGTCTGGACATTTAATGGCTCATCTCCTGGTCCGGAAATTCGGGTGAAAAAAGGCGAAAAGGTGAAAGTGACATTAAAAAATGAACTATCTGCACCAGTATCTATTCATTGGCATGGGTATCCTGTCCCAAATAACATGGATGGAATTCCAGGTGTGACGCAAGATGCGGTTGAAGCAGGAAAAAGTTTCACCTATGAATTTGAAGCGAACGTATCAGGAACGTATTGGTATCATTCACATCAAGATTCTGTAAATCAACTAGATAGAGGCTTGTATGGTGCTCTTATTGTAGAGGATACAAATGAAAAGTATGATAAAGATTACACATTAATGTTAGATGAATGGGTAACAGATGAAGAAGAAATTAATAAGCAGTTAAAAGAAATGACAAAAGGGAAAACAGAAAAAGCAGACGGTAATAAATCTAAGGGTAATGAAAATACGAAAAAGAATGATGATATGAAAGGCATGGATCATTCCGGTATGGACATGAAGAGTGATAAAAAAGACTCTGGCAATATGGCAGGAATGGACCATGGAAATATGAAGATGGAAGGTCATGATATGAGTATGTATGATTTATTCACAATCAATGGTAAAAGCGGAGATTTAGTAGAACCATTAAAAGTGAATAAAGGAGATAAAGTTCGTCTTCGACTCGTTAATGCTGGTTATCTATCACATGATATACATGTTCACGGTCATGATATAAAAGTAATTGCGACAGATGGTCAACCAATAAACGATCCAAAAGTTATAAAGGATCAAGTAATTTCAATCGCACCGGGTGAACGTTATGATATTGAATTTACTGCTAATAATACTGGGAAATGGTATGTGGAAGACCACTCAGCAAATAAAGGTGCCAAAGGAATGAAAGCTGTTATTGAATATGATGGCAGCAAAGAGATGAAAGATAAAGCAGATGAAAAAGAAAAATTATCGAAATTAGATATGACGAAATATGGTGCTAAAAAATTAGGTAGTTTCACGTTAGATCAGCAGTATACTGCCACATATAATATGGACTTGAATACGCAAATGAATGGAAATGAAATGGTATATACAATTAATGGAAAGGTATTTCCGGATATTGACCCAATTCCAGTGAAAAAGGGTGATTTAGTAAAAGTAAAATTGGTAAATCGTTCTAAAATGGACGATCACCCGATGCATTTACACGGTCATTTCTTCCAAGTGTTAAGTAAAGATGGAAAACCGATAGAAGGTTCCCCAATTGTGAAAGATACATTGAACTTAAAACCAGGAGAAGAATATGAAGTAGCCTTTGTAGCAGACAATCCGGGTGAATGGATGTTCCACTGTCATGATTTACACCATGCTTCAGCCGGGATGGTAACAGAAGTGAAATATACAGATTACAAATCTGATTATGTTCCAAACCCTAACATTCCTAATAAGCCAGAATAATATGAAGCAGTTATCCGATGGATAGCTGCTTATTCATTTTCGTTGCAAGTGTTAATGCATATGTTGATCGTGCCCGGATGAAGATGGGGGAGTATGATCGGGGAATGTCACGAACACGGCAACGATAATTACCACACTAATTGAAAGTAATAATAAAAAACGCCGTTGGATAAAAGTAGAAAAGGTTTCTGATAAAAGTTGAATTATACATGACATAGTTATTGTTATAGTAAGTAAAAGACTAATGAACAGTATACTGTGGGCTTGTTGAGCGTTTAACATTTCTGTAATCATTGCTCCCATCATACTTGCCATTAATCCAGAGAACATTCCTTCTAAAGCAGTAAATAGGTGAAACCGTAGACCGACTAAAAAACCGATACAACTACTAATCAAAATCGCAAGCAAAGTAGAATATAGTAATTCTCCTTTAAAGAGAATACCTAAATAAAAACCTATACTTAAACCGATACTCATACTAAAAGACATAATAAATACCATATACTCCATTAGGGTACCCTTACGTTTAGAAATATATGATGTGATAATAATCGAGATACAACAAAGTGTTAAGGCAGTTAACGTATAAGCGAACATCATGATACCTCCCTGTCCTATCATTCACTTCATCATATGTTCAAATGGAGAGTACTTATGCATATTTATATCTGCAAATTATCTGCACAATTTAAAAAAGGTAAGTTCAATATAATTTTCAAATAATGATGGTTATCTTAGTGGACGATGCTTCATAAGGGATTGTTGTATTTTAAATTTTATAGAATATAGGAAAGCAAATAGTAGTGAATGGAAAGGATGCTCGATTTTTGGGCGTCTTTTTTGTCTATGAGCATGTGAAAGAAATTGTTATATAATGAGTTTCTATTGTGAAGCCATAAAGAATAAGCGTATAATATTATAGGTCTCCCATTTGTGAGACAAACCGCGAATGATAAATAAGATGGTTGTTTTATCATCGCTTCTAAACAGATAGACAATGAAAGTAACACTGGAATACAGATAGGGAGTTAGAAGATGAAATTAATTATTGCCGAGAAACCAGATCAAGGTTTGGCTCTTGTTTCACAGTTTAAATATCGCCGGAAAGATGGGTATTTAGAAGTAGAAGCAAATGAGTTATTTCCAAATGGAGCGTACTGTACATGGGCAATTGGTCATTTGACGCAGTTATGTAATCCAGAACATTATCACGCTGAGTGGAAGAAATGGTCACTTAATACATTGCCGATGATTCCAGAGCGTTTTCAATTTGAGGTAACAAAGTCAAAGTATAAGCAATTTAACGTTGTGAAACAGCTGTTACATAATCCACAGGTAACAGAAATTATTCACGCGGGCGATGCTGGGCGTGAAGGGGAACTGATTGTAAGAAATATTATTAATCTTTGCAACGTGCAAAAGCCAATGAAGCGTCTTTGGATTTCATCTTTAACGAAGCAAGCTATTTATCAAGGATTTAAAAACTTACTAGATGAAGCAGATACGATTAATACGTATTACGAAGCATATACAAGATCTTGCGCTGACTGGGTCGTTGGTATGAATGCATCGCGTGTCTTTAGTATTTTGCTAAAGAAAAAAGGAATGAATGATGTGTTTTCCGCTGGTCGTGTACAAACACCAACATTAGCACTCATTGTAAAGCGTGAAAAAGAAATAGAGAACTTTAAGTCAGAGCCGTTTTGGGAAGTGTTCGCAACCTTTAATATAGAAGGAAAGAAATATGAGGGGAAATGGGAGAAAGATAATGAGTCCCGCTTAAATGACCCTGATTTGGCAAATAAAATTGCAGCGTTTTGTCAAAACAAACCGGCTGTAGTAAAAGAAATGAAAACGGAGCGTAAAGAGTTTCAGCCGCCGTTTTTATTTAATTTATCAGCACTGCAAGCGACAGCGAATAAGGCCTTTAAATTTTCACCAAAAAAGACACTTGATATAACGCAAGCACTATATCAAAAAGGGATTGTCTCTTACCCTCGTTCGGATTCTAACTATGTTACACAAGGAGAGGCAGCGACGTTCCCTGATATTTTACAGAAGTTAAGTCAGTTTGATGAATATAAAGGTTTATTGCCAGCACCAATTGAATCGATTATGAATAATAAGCGTTATGTGAATGAAAAGAAAGTTACAGATCACTACGCAATTATACCGACAGAGCAAGTTACAAATCCAAGCAAACTATCAGGTGATGAAAAGAAAATTTACGATATGATCGTAAGAAGGCTGATTGCGGCGCATTATGAAGTAGCAATCTTTGACTACACAACGATTACAACTCTTGTAGACGAACGTGCTGCGTTCATTTCGAAAGGAAAACAGCAAATTCAAGAAGGTTGGCGTAAAGTTATTTTCCAAGATGATAAAGATGACGAAACGATTCTTCCAATTGTAGCTGAAGGTGAACAAGGAAAAGTTGTAAAGGTGAAAGTGAAAGAAGGAAAAACACAGCCACCGAAACGTTATACAGAAGGACAACTCATTACGTTAATGAAAACGGCCGGTAAGTATTTAGAGAATGAAGAGCTTGAGAAAGTATTGAAGAAAACAGAAGGTTTAGGTACTGAGGCCACTCGTGCTGGTATTATTACAATGCTGAAAGACCGTAAATATATAGATGTACAGAAAAACCAAGTGTACGCAACCGATAAAGGGAAAGTATTAATTACAGCAATCGGTGATAAAATACTGGCTTCACCAGAAATGACAGCAAAATGGGAGCAACGCCTTGCGGAAATTGGAGAAGGTACAGCTTCACCAGCGACATTTATGGAGCAAACGAAAAAGCTATCAGCTAAAATTATTGAAGACGCGGTAGAAATGTCGGAGAAATGGGATTTCACCGGATTACATGTTGAATCGATTGAGCGAAAAGGATCGAAATTTACAACAGGTAAAAAGGTCGGTAGCTGCAAAAAGTGTGATGGCGATGTGATTGATAAGTCAACGTTTTACGGTTGTTCTAACTACAATACAACACAATGTGACTTTACCATCTCGAAGAAGATTTTAAGCAAAGCTATTTCGCAAAAAAACATGACGAAACTATTAAAAGGTGAGAAGACCGATTTAATTAAAGGCTTTAAAAAAGGCGAGAAAACGTTTGATGCGAAGTTAGAGTGGAAAGATAATAAGATTAATTTTGTGTTTGAGAATTAAGTGGTTTTAACAAATGAAAAAGCTCTTTCCCGAGTAAAATGTGCTGTATTAGGTTTGAAAATATAGATAGAAAAGAAAAAGCATGACAATTTTATGTCATGCTTTTTTATTTTATAATTACAGAGTTTTGTATACTAGCACTAAAATTTATTTGAAATAATTGTTTGAAAAGATGGTATGAAATAGTGTTAAGTAGCAATAAAGTCTTTTAAAATATAAAAAAGTTGTTTAAAGATCCTTCTTTAACTAAACGGCAGGTTAGTTTTAATACAATGTTTGTTTTATCATTTAACCAAAGTGATAGAAGGTCAAAGAAAAGGCAGTAATAAAGAAGTGCCATTCCTAATGTGGACTGGCACTTGGTAAGGTGTAAAATTCATTATTTGATTTCGGCTGAGGAATTTGATTCATCTATTTTTCCTGTACTTTATTATGATTCCTTAGACAGCCTTTTCTGTTTTAAATACCCATTGTTGGAGAGGTGGTTGATAATACGGTATCATCCACCCTAAAATTTTGCCGATAAAATAGGCGGCAATTAGTGTGCCGATTCCGATTGAGCCTAATGATTGAATGAAAACTATACAGATTGCACCAGCCACACAAATGTTTATTAAATCGCTCAAAATTTTTGCTTTACCGAATTTTAAATTAAATTTTTCACTAATTGCATAAGTTAACGCATCATACGGCATTAATGGCAGTTTCGCTGTTGTATAGCCCATTAAACCGACCGCTATAACAAATAAACTAACAATCAAATATACACTTCGAGCAAGGAGAGTTTCAGGTGCAGGGAAAAGTTGTACAAGGAAGAGCGTTGCATCCATGAAAAAACCAAATAAAAACGAAATAATGAATTGACTCACAAATTCATTTAACTCCATTCGTTTACTTAATATCACTTGAATAATAATGTATAAAACATTTGCAAGCGCCATTGTCACACCAACCGATAAACCAATCGTTAGCGTACTTGCATATGCTAATGATGACACAGGCGATACACCAAATCCTGCTTGAATCGACATGCTAATGCCAATCGACATAAAAAATAACCCGAGCACGTATAAGATGATGCGCTTCAAGGTTCTGCTCCAATGATTCATAGTATCTCTCACTTTCTAGTTAATATTATCAATATAAAGACTATAGCTATAGAATTAAATATAACGCTAAATTCGACATATGAAAAAAATATATATGATAAACTAATTATATCAAAAAACATATGATGGAGAGATACAATGGATTTCAGGCAATTATATTACTTTAAAGAAATTGTGAAACAAGGAAGCATTTCTAAGGCAGCAGAAGTGCTCCATATCGCGCAGCCCCCACTTAGCCAATTATTAAAAAAGCTTGAAACTGATCTTGGCACAACTTTAATTCATCGATATCGTCAAAAATGGGAGCTTACAGCAACAGGTGAAATACTATACCAATATGCCAATCAAATGTTAATGCAAATTCAAGATGTAAAGCAGCAAATTCAAGAAATTGAACAAGGTATAGGCGGAACAGTAAGTATCGGTGTATCGTCTACATGTTCGAATATGCTCATTGACTATGTTAGTACGTTTAGAACACAATACCCTAATGTCAAAATAAAAATAGTAACTGGAAATTCAGAAGAATTATTAAAAAGACTAGAACAAAGAGAAATTGATGTTGCCTTACTTTTACGATTGGGCAATAGTGAACAATATGAGATGAAAATATTAAAAAAACAACCAACCGCTGTGATTATTCCATCAAGTTGGGCAGCATCGTTTTCATCACAGCATGTGACGATTGAACAGATTGCCCAGTTTCCATTCATTATGCTAGGAGCAATGGAAGGACTCTCCTTCAATGAAGACCTTTTCAAAGTATTTGATGAACATCAAGTCAAGCCAAATATCATTATCGAGTGTAAAGATATAAGGATGGTTGTAGCACTTGTTAGTAGAGGACTAGGATTATCCGTTATTCCAAGAATGGATTACACATCATCATTTTTAGAACATACAACGCTTTTTGAATTGAAACAATTTGATTTTCAGTTAGAGCCTGTAATAGTAAAATTAAAAGACCAAAGAATTTCCAAAGTAGCATCTCAATTTTGGGAAATGGCTGATTAGGAGATATGAACAAAGCAAAAATAGCCTCCAATCAAGTAATAAAGACATCTTACGAAAAATTGAGCCGGGATAAAAAGTTCTTTACTAATTTGAAAAACGCAGTAATTACATTACTTATTAGTAAAGAGCTTTTTATATAAGGACATAAGTGGTTTCAACAAATGAAAAAGCTCTTTCCCGAGTAAAATGTTCTGTATTAGGTTTAAAAATATAGATATAAAAGAAAAAGCATGACAATTTTATGTCATGCTTTTTTATTTTATAATTACAGAGTTTTGTATACTAGCACTAAAATTTATTTGAAATAATTGTTTGAAAAGGTGTTATTAAATTGGACGTTTATATCATTTTTTTTATATAAAGGAAAAATAAGAAATTAGAAAATAAAAACAAGCAATGAAGAGAACAGCTGAAAGTAGCTTACACCGATGTTTATAAAAAGTTATAGAGCATTTCTTTGAATGAGGAATGCTTTTTGTTTTTGCTTGGAATAAAAATATACAACAAAAATATTATATAAAATAATAAAAATTTATTGTAAAACAATAAAATATATAATAAAATCAAAATCAGAATAAATAAGTGAGGTGCTTTTTATGGAAAAGGTAACAGCGTTGTTTTTAAAATTAGAGGAGGTATAACTATGGACATTAACAATTTAATTATTGAAAATATTGATAAGCCTCATGAGCTGGAGAGAATGTATAGAAAAGACCCGAAAGCTTTTAAAAAATCATTCTCACAAGCATGGGATGAAAACCCTGATTCTCAGGTGCTAGCTACTTGGTATGAAAGATTGCATTTCAAGGAGACGGCAAATAAAGAAAAAATATCGCTGTTTCAAAAAGGTTTCTTATTCATGGGCATGTTAGCTATTCTAGCTGGGCTAAGCACTAGAATCATTTTCCACTTTGTCGAGCAGGAAGCAATTGCTCCAATTAACCTGGTTTTTGGTATAATTCCCTTTATCGCTGCCTATTTTGTTTACAATAATACTCCGGAAAAAAGTATTATTTATTTCCTTGCATCGTTATTCCTGATTTCCGGGTTGTATCTTAATATGTTGCCATTAAATTATAAAGACAGCAGTATCCTTGCTTATTTACATCTTCCTATATTGTTATGGGTCTTATTGGGACTTGCGTTTACGGGAAATGAATATTCAAAAGGCAGTACAAGATTAGCTTATATTAAATTTAATTTAGAATATTGTCTTCTCTACGCGAGCATGGCAGTGAGCGGAATGATACTAGCAGTATTCACTATGCGATTATTTAGCTTTGTTGACTTGGATATAGGAGAATTCTATTTTAGTAATGTTGTTTTATTTGGAGCTGCCGCTCTCGCTGTAGTGGCTACATACTTAGTATCATTGAATCTTAAACTTGCTAAAAATATTACACCATACATATCTAAAATTTTTAGTCCTCTCGTCCTGATCACATTGTTGATCTATCTTATAACGGTTATATGGGTCGGGAAAAATCCGTTCTTGGACCGCAATTTCCTAATGGCCTTCAACGGAATACTCCTTGGTGTACTGGCTGTTACTATATTTTCTATCGTTGAGAGTGATTCAGACGAGAGAAAGAACATTTCAGATTATATAAACTTTGCCTTAATTGTTCTTGCGCTTATTATTGACACTGTCGCATTGTCAGCCATCGTATTCAGACTTTCTTCTTACGGGATTACACCTAATAGACTTGCTGTTTTAGGAGTAAACATACTGATCTGGGCAAATCTAATTTGGATTATGTTTTCCTATATGCGTTTTCTACAAAACAAATCAGGACCGACAGCTATCCAAGATGCCGTTACGAAGTATTTGCCAATCTACGGACTTTGGGCAGCTTTCGTTATATTTACTTTTCCTATAATGTTTAATTAGAAAGGCTTTGTTAATGTAACGACAAGCTAATTTTCTATAACGTATAAAATCCTTAGAGCCGATAAGCAGCGTTAATTCTATAATTTCTCGACAAAAAAAACGTCCCAAAGTAGGACGTTTTTTTATGTGTATTGCTGCTTTTTCTTGATAAGCAATAACACTTGTGAAACACAAGTCAGAACGGGCAACTCAATTAACGGCCCAATAACGAGTGCAAGTGCAATAAGAGGCTCGTCTGGAAAAGCTGTTACAGCAATAGCGAGTGCAACAGGCGAGTTTCTCGCTAATGTTGTTAAGCTGAGGCTGGCAGTGTCTTCATAGGATAAATGCATCATACGTCCTACAAACTGTCCTAGTATAAAGTTAATTATGAAGAACAGTAATACTGGTATAAGTAATAATAAAACAACATTCATATTTTGTAATAAGTACTTACCTTGTGAGGCAAACATCGCTACTATTGCTAAACTTAAAAATACAATTTGGGAAGAGCTGAAAAATGGAATGAGTTTATTCTCAAGTGTTTCAACTTTTTTCATTTTATGCATAATGAATTTTGTAGCGTGCGCAAGTAAAAATGGTAAGACGATTACGATAACAATACTTTCTACTAAAACAGAAACCGCTACAGTTTTCATTACACCAGCAAATAAAAGCAAATAAATTGGCAGCAATAATACTTGTAAAATTAAATTTACCGGTAGAATTGATGTAGATAATGCGACGTTACCTTTTGCGATCTCTGTGAAAATTAAATACCAGTCTGTACACGGAGTAACCATTAACATAATAAAGCCAACCCAAAGTGCTGGGTGATCTGAAAGAAATAATGCGCCTAATCCCCAAGCGAGAAGAGGTGTCCATATAAAGTTAATACCTAGGCTTGTTCCAGCGAATTTTAAGTTGCGGAATCCATTTTTTATATCCTTTAATGGGATGCTAAGGAATAATCCATAAAGCATTAAAAATAAGAAGGGGACAATAAATTTTTCCGAATACATATGTACCATATTAAATTGTCCTAATATAACCCCGAATATAACAGCTGCAAGAATGATAAAGGTTTGAATCTTTTCTAAAGTACTCATTAATTAATCCTCTCTATAGATGAATTTCCCTCTCTAGTTATATTATACAAGGTATTTTACTTATGTGTTTTTGAATTAATCATTTTGACTGAGGAAATATCTTTATTAAATGTTTTTAATTCGAGATTTTTTTCTTTTTGAAAAGTTACTTGACTAAAGTAAGTAGATATATTACAATCACTTACATAAGGTAATTAAATAACAAAAAGTTTTAATTTACTTAGGTTAAGGTATCAATTGGAACTTTTTATTAGAATAAGAATTTTTATGATGATGAATAATGAATATGATAAGAAAGTTTAGGTGAAGAAAATGGGATTATTTAGCTCATTGTTTGGTAAAAAAGAAGAAAATACAAAAGTAGAGGGGAATAAAACAATGTCAAAAGTATTATTTGTAAAAGCAAACGATCGTCCAGCGGAGCAAGCAATTAGTTCAAAAATGTATGAAACATTTGTAAGTGCTTATAAGGAAGCAAATCCGAATACAGAAATTACGGAGTTAGATTTATTCGCATTAGATCTTCCGTATTACGGAAATATCGCTATTTCAGGTGGATATAAACGTAGTCAAGGAATGGAGATAACAGCTGAAGAAGAGAAGGCAGTTGCTACAGTAGATAAATATTTAAATCAATTTTTAGAGGCAGATAAAGTAGTATTTGCATTCCCATTATGGAACTTTACAGTACCAGCACCATTAATTACTTACATTTCATATCTTTCTCAAGCTGGAAAAACGTTTAAATATACAGCGAACGGTCCAGAAGGTTTAGCTGGTGATAAGAAAGTAGTTGTATTAGGTGCTCGCGGTTCAGATTACTCTTCAGAACAAATGGCTCCTATGGAAATGGCTGTTAATTATGTGACAAACGTACTTGGGTTCTGGGGCATTACAAATCCAGAGACAGTTGTAATTGAAGGGCACAATCAATATCCAGATCGCTCACAACAAATTGTTGAAGAAGGTTTAGAAAACGTTAAAAAAGTAGCTGCGAAATTTTAATTAATGATAGTAAATGGAAAAACCAACATGGATGACCGTGTTGGTTTTTTAGTCTATTTTTTTGTGAAAAAATGTATATTTATAAAATAAATGAAAAGTTTGAAAATAGTATTGCAAAATATTATATATCAAACTATAATGAGTTCAAGAATAGTTGATACTTAAATTAAATATTCAGAAAATTCAATTAGTTAAAATTGGAAATGAGACAAAGAATTTTGAATGGGGGTTATATTATGGCGAATAAAGTACCGTTTTCGTTCATAGTAGTTATCGGATTAATGTTATTTGCACTATTTTTTGGAGCAGGGAATTTAATATTCCCAGCGATGCTTGGTCAATCGGCAGGAGAGAATGTATGGATTGCTAACGCTGGATTTTTAGTAACAGGAGTAGGTTTACCATTACTAGGTGTATTAGCATTTGGGATTTCAGGTAAAGAAGATTTACAGTCATTAGCAAGCCGAGTGCATCCAGTATTCGGAATTGTATTTACGACAGTTTTATACTTAGCAATCGGTCCATTATTCGCTATTCCGAGAACAGGAAGCGTTTCTTATGAAATTGGTATTAAGCCTTTCGTGCCAGAAGGATTAAGTTCTACAGCGCTAATTCTTTTTACAATTGTATTCTTTAGCATCACTTGTTTTTTTTCGCTAAATCCTGCGAAAATTGTCGATATTGTAGGAAAAATCTTGACGCCAATTAAATTAACGTTTATTGGAATTTTGGTAGTCTTTGCTTTTATTCATCCAATGGGAGAAATGCAAGCACCTGCAGAGGCTTATACATCACATGCGTTCTTTAAAGGGTTCCAAGAAGGATACTTAACAATGGATACGTTAGCATCATTCGTATTTGGTATTATCATTATCAATGCTATTAAAGAAAAGGGCGCAAAAACAAAAAAAGAAATTATGATTGTTTGTGCAAAAGCAACATTGATCGCTGCATCTATTTTAGCAATAATTTATTCAGCACTTTCATTTATGGGGGCTTCAAGTGTTGCAAAACTTGGTCACTTAGATAACGGTGGTGCAGTATTAGCAAAAGTTTCAAGCTATTATTTTGGTTCATATGGCGGAGTTATATTAGGTATAATGGTTATAGCAGCGTGTTTAACAACTAGTGTTGGACTTGTCTCAGCGTGTTCTTCATTTTTCCATAAGCTATTCCCAAGTATTTCATATAAAACGATTGCAATTATGTTATCAGTTTTCAGTGCAGTTGTTGCAAATGTAGGTTTAACACAATTAATCTCAATTTCAGTTCCTGTATTAACAGCGATTTATCCATTAGCAATCGTATTAATTTTCCTAACGTTCCTTCACCCATTGTTCAATGGAAGAGCTGAAGTGTATCAGGGAAGTTTATTAGTAACATTTATTGTAAGTATGTTTGATGGATTAAGTGCTGCTGGTGTGAAATTAGCAGTAGTGAACGATATTCTTACTAAGTTACTTCCAATGCATGCAGTTGGATTAGGCTGGGTATTACCAGCAGTAATTGGTGGATTAATTGGATACGGCATTAGCGTTGTAAAAATGAAAAATGGAGTTCAGCCAGCAGCTGGTGCGAATAAGAAAATAAGTTAAACAAAAAAAGTTATAGAATTTGATTCTATAACTTTTTTTGTTACTATTGATAAGAATAGAAAAAATAAAGTAGTAGGGGAAATAAGATGAAAAAAACAATTGACCATATCGGGATCGCAGTTCGTGATATAGATAGTACGATACATTTTTATGAAAAGGTTTTATCAGGAAATTTAATAGATCGATACGTAAGTGAAGCACCTGGTGTTGAAAGCGAAGTAGCTATTCTTGAAGTTGATGGTGATAGAATCGAATTACTTGCGCCAACGAATAATACAACTTCTCCAATAGCACGATTTATAAAGCAAAAAGGGAAAGGTGTCCATCATGTTGCGTATCGTGTAGACGATTTAGATGTAGCTTTAGAAGAATTAAAGGAACAAGGGATTCGAACGTTAGAACATACGCTTCGCATCAATAAGCATGGTAGACGATTAATTTACCTTAACCCAGCTGATACGGAAGGGACGATTATTGAATATTGTGATTATCCGGAAGTGAAATAAAGGAAGTGTATTTTTGTGAAAGGTGTTACGTACTAATGTAACGCCTTTTTATTTGTATACTTTTCAATATTTCGACGAAAGTATTTCGGAATGTTGAATATATATTATGAGAAGCTATCCACTATCCTGTAGGAGTGGGCATGATTTTTTTTAGTATTTGCGAGCAAATGGAGCCGACTATAGGGTAAGCAATCCTCATTTTGCACAGTAATATATGAAAGAAAAAGGGTGCTTTATAACCAACTATATATTTTATGCAATACATATAATATAAATTGTGAATTTCATGTATTGGAGAGTGGTTATCTGTGGAGATTTCAAATAGTGCTGAAAATTTTAACGTATTATTTGTTACATCTAGTGTTCCTGTCTATTTTCCGGTGCTAGAGGAATCTATATATAATAGTTTGAAAAAGGCAATTCGTAATGTAACGATGGTAACATACGAAAACTTGGTGAAAACGGCTTTAAAGATAAAACCGGCACTCATTATTGTATTTCATGGTTTTGAAGAAGGGATAATTAAGGGAATTCAAGATTTAAAACAATACAACTTTAAAACTGCACTCTGGCTTACAGATGACCCTTACTTTACAGATGTGACGAAAAACTTAGTGCTTGATTATGATTATGTGTTTACGCAAGATACAGGATGTATTGATTTTTATAAAGATTTAGGTTGTGATAATGTATATTATTTGCCTTTAGCAGCAGAACCTCCTGCATATACGCCGATACTTAGGGAAGAGGAATACATATTTGATATTAGTTTCATAGGGACTGCTTTTGATAATCGGCTCGCATTTATTGATTCAATTGCAGAGTACTTAGTGACTAAAAACACTCTAATTATAGGTTGTAATTGGGATAGACTAAAAAGTTATGAGTTATTGAAGGATAAAATTTTACTTTTACCATTTTTGGTTTACGAAAACAGTATAGGAAATTACAAAAAAAGTAAAATCAACATGAATATACATCGCTCGATAGAGGATTTAACATTTAATAGAAATAGAGTAAAAGTAAATGCTTGTTCTATTAATAATCGTACATTCGAAATAGCTAGTACAGGTTCTTTTCAAATGACGGATATTCGTTCAGATTTAGAAAAGTGTTATATTCCAGGGGTACAAATTGAGACATTTACCTCAGCGGTTGATTTTATAGAGAAAGCTGAAAGATATTTATCGAACCCGGCACAAAGAAAGAAAATTGCGATGGAAGGGCTGAAGAGAACGCTAATCGAACATACATATGATAAAAGGGTACAACAGCTGTTAAAAATAATTGAAATGAACCCTAAAAAAGAAAATGAAATTTAAAAATAGGGAAAGAATGTGTTGAAACACAACATATTTAAAGAACAAGGTATTTGAATGGAAGAGCATACACCTCGAATGAATAAGCATGGTAGAAGATTAATTTATCTTAACCTAGCGGATACAGAGGGCACGATCATTAATTATTGTGATTATCCGGAAGAGAAGTAAAGGAAGTGTATTATGGAGAAAGGGTGTTGCGTAATAACGTAATACCTTTTTTATTTATCCCGCTATTTGTTGGCAATAAGATTCCCGCTTCAAAAGTCGGAGAATGCGAGGGAGTTAGGTGGGAGATCGAATGCCCGTAAAAGTCCCACTGATTAAAGTTTCACTTTATGTATTTCACATTTTCTTCACAAATGATTCACGATAACTTTTCTTCTTAGGGAACTTACATAAATATATTTTATGCTATAATGATAATCAACTTTAAAAATATTAGTAATATCTATGAAGGTAGTTACTATTATATTGGAAGTATAGAGGTGAGGAATAAATAGAGAGTGATACTAAATAAATCCTTATACTTAATCAGGTTAATATTTTATCAAGAAATAAAACTTGGGAAGTAAAAAGTAATGAAAGTGTAGTGACGAAAAAGAAAGAAGTGAAATGATTGTGAAAGTAATACGAAGGTTAGGGGCATGGCTATTAATTGCGTGCGTGTTTATTATATTCATACCAAAAAGCACATCCGCTCATGCGTACGTTGTGAAATCAAATCCTACTGAAAATGAAACGTTGAAGAAAGCACCATCTATTGTGAAAATTGAATTCGATGAGGACATACAAGTTTCAAGTTTTAATGCATTGTTCGTAAGAGATACCTCAGGTCAAAGAGTAGATTTAAAAGATGCTCATATTGATACGAAAAACAAAAAATCATTAGAAGCTGGGTTAAAAGAGAATCTTAAAAATGGTCTTTACTCTATTCAGTGGAAAGCTATTTCAGCTGATGGACATCCAATTCAAGGAGTTATTCCATTCCGTATTGGACTAGCAGAAGCGGGAACAGATGATATAAAAGTAGAAGAGATGGGCTATGTTCCCCAAATCGATATGATTATGGAACGCGGAATTTTATATACAAGTTTTTCTCTATTTATCGGTGTTCTATTATTTAACCTTATCCTTTATAAAGGAAGTGCAAGTCAAGTTCAGTCGAGGAGTAAGAAAATAATATGGATATCATTATTTGGGATATTTATTAGTTTACTATTCAATCTACCATTGCAGGCGAAAATAAATGCTGATGTTTCGTGGTTAGAAGCATTCAATCCTATATTATTAAAAGAAACATTACAACTATCTGTTTTTCGTTATGTATGGATCACTCAAATGGCTCTTATTAGTATGCTGATGATTGTTACATATTTTGCAGTGAAGCGTGAGAAGCTTTCGTCGTTTAAAGTATGGAGCATTCCAATACTATTGTTTATTGGTTTACTTGTTATGAAAGCCTTCAATAGTCATGCATATGGATTAAAGTTTAAAGAAATTGCTGTCGTTATGGACTTTCTGCATTTATTCGCAGCTTCGTTATGGATGGGGGGGCTATCATCGATTGTTCTTCTGTTACGTAAAGAGGATGACAAGTGGACTATGTATTGGGATGCGATTAAGCGTTTTTCGCCATGGGCAACAGGTGCTGTCATTGTGATTTTATTAACGGGTCTTTTTAACAGTACATTTTTTATTCCCACGATCCATTCCCTATTTGATACGAAGTATGGATTGGCCTTATTAGCAAAAATACTTTTATTCGTGTGTATGGGGATATTGGGAATTATTCATTATGTGAAAGGGAGAATGCGAGCGCAGCAAAGGTTAGGAGCTACGGTGAAAGTAGAGTTTATCATTGGAATTATCGTTTTTGTAATCGTAGCGTTTATGACAAATGTACAAACGCCGCCGATGCCTCCTACGGGACCTTTTACAGAGAGTAAACAATTAGATAATGGATATGAACTTACTTTACATGTAAGTCCTAATAAGGTAGGACAGAATACATTTCATATTACTTTGAAGGATGAGAATGGACAGCCTGTTACTGATATGGAACAAATTGTATTGACGACTCAATCTTTAGATATGAATATGGGCAAAGGTTCATTTAAAGTTTCGGCAGTGTCACCGGGAGAATATGAAGCGGAAGGTATGTATATTAACATGACAGGAAACTGGAATATACAAGTTCACGGATTAACAAAATCTCTTGATAGTTTCGATACGGATTATAAATTTATTGTAGGTGGCAGATAAAAAAGACGTTATAAATGAAAAGGAGTTTATAGAAAATGAAACGTATAAAAAAATTAGGAACAACAATGATTGCAACAATAATTGCAATGGGGATTTTTTCGTTACCTGTTAGTGCTCACGTAACTGTGAAACCAGCAACTTCTGACGTTAGCTCTTGGGAGACTTATACAATAAAGGTACCTGTTGAAAAGAATATGGCAACAACAAAAGTCACACTGAAAATACCGTCTGGAGTCGAGTTTCAACAGTACGAGCCAGTGCCAGGGTGGAAAGTGGAAGAACAAAAAGATGTAGCTGGAAAAGTTAAAACTGTAATATGGGAAGCAACAGGAGAAGGGATTTTACCTGGTCAGTTCCAACGATTTACTTTTGTTGCTAAAAATCCAGATAAAGAGCAACAAATAGCTTGGAATGCATATCAACAATATAAAGATGGAGAAATTGTTGAATGGACAGGCGATGAGAAAGCTGAAAAGCTCCATTCACTTACTACGATTGCAAAAGGTACATCATTAACAGGAGAACATGGTGAAGTATCTAGTGTGGAAAAAAATGAAGGTACAAGTAATATGCAAACAATAGCAATTGTCTTATCAGTTTTAGCGATTGTATCTTCCGTAGGTACGTGTGTTTTTGTAGTACGTCGTAAAAAGTAGGTCTCATTGAAAGTAATGAGACCTTTGTTAATAAAATTTTGAGATTAAGCAGCTTCGAGGGGATTAGAGCTATAAATACAACATGGTTTATTAAGATAAGGAACTCAATTGACTGTCATTACTTCTTCTGGTAGGTTATCATGCTTAAGCCAGTTTTCAATTAAAGTATTAAATAGTTTGGGATTTTCTAAAGGGATTCCATGACCGATTTTAGGAATGATAATACCTGTGCAAGTAGGATTGCTTTCAAGGATTGCAGTCATCGAGTCTTTCATGATTCTTTTTTCGTTTTCTCCAACAGTCACTAATATATTGCTACTAGCATTCTCGAAACCTTTTGGTATTGTAAACGACATATTTTCTTCTAATATCCTCACAAATGTATTTTTACTTATTTGACAACTTTCATGATAATAGTTATCAAATTGTGTTTCATCTATGTACATTGATTTTGCTTGTATTTTGGAAAACGTCTTACTCTTTATAAGTGGATAGGTTAAGCCAAGGGATCTTATTAATGTTTTAGCGAAAGGAATTGGTTTAACTAATGCGCTATTTATCATAGCGTATTGAATTAAGTTTGGTTTCATGCTGAGCATTGCAATTAATACTTGAGCACCTAACGAAAAACCGATTACTATAACAATTTTGCCTTGTCCTTTTTCTTCAACTAATTCAATGATTTTTTCAGCACTAAAGTGTATTGAAAAATGATCCTTACTACTATTTTCCCCTTGCTCGGGTAAATCAGGAACAAGGCAGTGAAAGTTAGTGAAATGTTTAATTTGTTTGTCCCACATCCATCCACTGACTCCGCCCCCATGAATAAAAACCATAAGTGGAGAGCTTGAATCTCCAAATTCTTTATACTGTAAAACCATATAATTCCCCCTTATGATTAGAATTGTTAGTCCATCCATATGTATTAGAGATAATATTTTCTACTTTATTACCATCATACAATAAAAAAGAAAAATTTTCCTTTTTCTAAGATGTTAAGTGACTGTACTCATAAAATGGTAAAAAAGAAAGAGCCTACAAGTGGTAGACTCTTTCTCATATCTATTTATTTCACTTCAACTTGCTGCCTTACAGCAAGTGTTTTCGGCTTTATATTTACAAAACAAATACTCACCACAATAAATAAAAGTCCGATGAATAAGCTAATTGTAATGGCCTCATGTAAGAAAATAGAGCTTACAATGATAGCGATCAGTGGGATAAGGAACGTATAAGCCCCAACTTTACTTGCCTCACCAGCTCCTACAAGTGTAAAGTAAGCGAGCCATCCCATTGCAATAACAAAGAATGAGATGAATAGTAGTACACTTACAAATGGTATACTCCAAGCGATGTTAGACCAGCTTTCAAATTCTGAACCAAATCCGATTAAGCAAAGGCCGCCAATAATAAGCTGAAGTGTTACCATCCAAATGGCATTAACGCGGTGTCCAGTTTTCTTAATAAATACTGTGCCGAGTGCCCAGCCGATGGCACAGCCTAAAGCAAGTAGAACACCGATAATAGAAATATGTCCAGTTAAACTACTAGAGCTAATAACCCCTACACCAATAAATCCAAGAATAAGTCCGAAAATTTTCAAGCCATACATTGCCTCTTCAAGCCAAATCCATGAGAAAATACCGAGTAAGACAGGTTGGAGAAATACGATTGCGGAGAATAGTCCAGCGGGCATGTATTGAAGTCCGACAGTTTGTAATCCGTAAAATAAAATAATATTGAGTAAAGATGAAATAAAGTATAAATGCCAAGTTTCCTTTAAATTTAACTGTTTGTATTTCGGTAATGCGAAAATAAGTAGGATAAATCCTCCTATTAATGTTCTAATCCCTGCAAAGAGTACGGGTGGTGTGTAATGCAGAGCGAATTTTGATAACGGCCAATTAATTCCCCACATAATAACGAGAAAGATAAGGATTATTGTCGCTTTAGTTCGAGAAAGCTGTGTCACTGTAAAACCTCCTTGGTGTTATTCATCTCACTATGATATGATATCGACTGTGATAAATAAAATGAATCTTTTTTATAAGGAGTATAAGTGATTAGTTATGACTATTACACAACTGCAAGTATTAATAAAAACTGTTGAGTTAGGTAGTTTTACGAAGGCTGCTCGGGTGTTAAATATGACGCAACCAGCTGTAAGTCATGCGATTTCAAGTATTGAGTCAGAGTTGGGAGTTACTATTCTTATACGTGATAAACGAAAAGGATTACTCGTTACGGATGTAGGAAATAGAATTCTTGTACATATTAGAGAGATTTTGAACGGTGTAGAGAAGATTGAACAAGAAGTTGCGATGGAGAAAGGGCACGAAGTTGGTACGATTCGAATTGGGAGTTTTCCGAGTGCTTCTGCGCATTTCTTACCCAAAATGATAAATCTTTTTAAGGAGAAGTATCCGAACTTAGAAGTCGTTCTTTGTGAAGGCACGATTAAAGAAGTTGAAGATTGGTTAGTATCGAGGGTTGTTGATATAGGAATTGTTATCTTGCCTAATAAAGATATGGAGATCGTGCCCTTAACGAAGGGGAAAATGGTTGTTGTCTTAAGAGAGGATCATCCTCTTTGTAAGAACGATTCTATTACAATAGGTGATTTAGAGAATGAACCGATCATATTATGTAAGGGTGGGTACGAACCACCCATTATCGATATGTTTAAACAAGCGAACGTACCACTTCGGGCTGAATATATAATTTCCACAGTTACAACAGCTTTAAATATGATTCAAGAAGGATTAGGAATCGCAATTTTGGCTGAGTTATCTTTAACGAGTTTACCAAAGAATATACAAACGAGAGAATTGGAACCACAAGTATGGAGAGAAATTGCTTTAGCTGTTCCATCATTAAAGGATTCTTCAATCGCTGTGCAGCTATTTATTGAAGAATTTCAAGCACTATTTACAGAATAAAAAGAGGTGTCTCATATATCATAATGGGACACTTTTTAATTTTCTTATAAAAAATCTATCAAAAGGATTGACTTATCTTTTCATTGTAACTATAATGATTACACCGAGGTGGTGATCACGATGAAAATTAGTAGCCGCTTTTCTATAGCTGTTCATATTTTATCTATTTTAAAAAACAATCCATCTTCACTTTGCACTTCAGACTATATGGCCGAAAGTGTAAATACAAATCCGGTAGTCATTCGTAAAATAATGTCGTACTTGAAACAAGCTGGATTTGTTTACGTAAATCGCGGACCAGGTGGCGCGGGGTTATTAAAGGATTTACATGAAATCACGTTGTTAGATGTGTATCATGCAGTAAATGTAGTGGAAGAGGATAAACTATTTCATATTCACGAACAACCAAATCCAGATTGTCCAATTGGCGCGAATATTCAAGTGGTGTTAGAAGTTATATTAATTCAAGCACAATCCGCGATGGAAGAAGTTTTGAGAAATATTACGATGGGGCAGTTGTTTGAATCTTTACAACAAAAAATGAATGCATAATATGATAATTGCAAGTCTCTAAAAGGGAATGCATATTTTTTTCTCAAAATTGTAACCATTTTGGTTACATCTAAAAATAAAAAGAAGGTAAGGTGCAAATAATATGATTGTGAAAATGAAAGTATACTCAGATTTTATATGCCCGTTTTGCTTTTTAGCAAAAGGTCCATTAGATGAAGTAGCGAAAGAGAAAGATGTAGAAATCGAATGGATGCCATTTGAATTGCGTCCAAGTCCATATTCTAAAATAGATCCTTGGAACGAGCCAGATAAGTTAGGTTCATGGGATTCTTTCATTCTTCCTACTGCAAAAAAATTAGGGGTTGAAATGCGTCTGCCACGCGTTTCTCCGCATCCATATACACATTTAGCTTTTGAAGGGTGCCAATTCGCGAAAGAGCGTGGACTTGGAAACGAGTATCATCACCGAGTATTTACTGCGTTTTTCCAAGAAGAGCAAAACATTGAAGATATTGATGTATTAACGAAATTAGCGGTAGAAGTAGGGCTTCCTGAAGCTGAATTTAAAGATGCTTTAGTAAATCGTAAATATAAAGAAAAACATCAAGAAGCGATTCAACATGCATATGATGAAGCGAATATTATGGCTGTTCCAACTGTCATGATTGGAGATGAAGTCATTCAAGGACTTGCTAGTAAAGAAACGCTAGAAAGAGTAATTGATAAAGAAATCGAAAAGGATAAAACAAATTCATTTGAAGGTATGCAATGTAAGGCGGATGGATATTGCTAATTCGTCTTGCATGAAAGACTCAAATTGATTTGTTTAAATAAAAATAATAAAACATATATTTGGAGGAATTAAAATGTCAGCAACTACAACAAACTTAAAAGAAGCAATCGTGAACCGTCGTTCAATTCGTAAAGTAACAAAAAACGCTACAATTACAAAGGAAAGAATTGAAGAAGTATTAAAAACAGCTTTACATGCACCAACTTCTTTCAATATGCAAAGTGGCCGTATGGTTGTATTAATGGATGGAGAGCATGAAAAGTTTTGGGATATCGTAAAAGAAACGCTTAGATTACGCGTACCAGCAGAAAACTTTGAAGCGACTGTAGAAAGACTAAAAGGTTTCCATGCAGGTGTAGGTACCGTTTTATTCTTTGAAGATCAAGCAACTGTAGAAAAAATGCAAGAAAATGCACCGTTATATAAAGATCAATTCCCATTCTGGTCTCATCAAGGTAATGCAATGTTACAACATACTGTATGGATGTTATTATCAGCTGAAGGAATTGGCGCATCATTACAACATTACAATCCAATCGTAGATGCTGAAGTGAAAGAAACATGGAATATTCCAGCGGAGTGGAGTTTAGTAGGACAAATGCCATTTGGTGAGCCAAATGAACAACCAGGGGAAAGAACATTCTTACCTACTGAAGATGTAGTGAAATTTTATTAAGAAATTTAATATATACAGAGTTAAATAAATGAAAGGAGAGTACATATATAGCTATATATGTACTCTCCTTTCGTATGTAATGTTTAAATGCGATTGTGGAAAAGGTTACTGCAAGAATAATTTCTTTCATATGAATCGAAGTTTTCCCTACAATTAAAAATCTATCATGTTTTTGAAATGACAGTAAACATCCCCGTCATGTTTGGTGAGTAATTTTTAAAATCAAATTTTTCATAGAACGATTCTTTACCTTGTGATGCAAATAAACCGACAAACGCCTTATCAGGGGCATTCACATTTAAGTATGCAACCAAAAGATGCATTATTTCTTTCCCAATACCATGTTTCTGATAATCCGGATGAACCACTATATCTTGAATATAGAAATAGATAGATCCATCACCAACAATTCTCCCCATGCCCACAATTTTTTCATTATCTTTGACCGTGATGCAGTGAATAGAATGCTTCAGTGAAGTATCCGCTACTTCAAAATTCATATAATTAGTCCATCCAACAGAATCACACAAATATTTGTACTCCTCCAATGTTGGAATGTTATGTTTAAACTCATATGTTTTCAAAATGCATCCTCCATGTCCTTAAATTCAATAAGTATATAAATTCGACATATTTTTATCTATTCCTCTTACGCAACAGAACTCCTTTTAGTTATTGAATACTATATCATCTGTCTCGTCTATTTAATTTAGTCCAGCTTCCCTATTCGTATTGGTGTTAATTTATGTGCATTTAGGGAAGAAATATAAGAAATAATCTGGTGAGAAAGGAAGTGGGAACATGAATGATGAGAAAAAATATACAGTTGTCGGTACTGATGTTGATGAAGTGAAACGTTTAAATAAAAATTCAGGGTTAACATATAATCAGGTGAAGGAATTGTTAGCAAAGCAAATGCAAAAAAAAAAGTAATTAGATTGAAATCTTTCATTTTTTCATTTAGCATTTTGATTGGAGAGAGTTAAGTAAAAGGTAACTCTCTTTTTTATATAAATGAGCAACTTTTAGAGTGGAGGAAGCAACATGAAAAAATGGGTAAAGATAACGTTGTCTATCGCTGGAGGTATTGTTCTATTGGTGTGTGCCGGAGGATATTACGTGTATAAAAATTATTTTCCAAAGGAACCTGAGCGTATTGTATATGATAAAGACAGAGTGTTAAAACCGATACATAATCAGCTTAAAGGGATCGACATAGATAATATAAAGATAAAAGAAAAAGAAGTTGTAAATGCGACTGTGGATGAGCTTCAAAAAATGGTTGATGATGGGAAATTATCATATGAAGAATTAACGAGTATTTATCTTTTTAGAATACAAGAACATGATCAAAATGGAATATCATTAAATGCTGTTACAGAGATTAATCCTAATGCAATGGAGGAAGCACGACAGTTAGATAAAGAGAGATTTTTAAATAAGAAATCGAACTTATACGGCATTCCTGTCATCGTAAAAGATAATGTACAAACAGCGAATGTTATGCCGACAAGTGCTGGAACTTATGTATTAAAAGATTGGATTGCAGATGAAGATGCGATGATTGTGAAGAAGTTGAAAGAAGAAGGGGCGTTTGTTTTAGGAAAAGCAAATATGTCTGAGTGGGCGAATTATTTATCTTTTACAATGCCAAGTGGATATAGTGGGAAGAAAGGACAAAATTTAAATCCATATGGCCCGATTACATTTGATACATCAGGATCGAGTTCAGGATCTGCTACAGTGGTTGCAGCTGATTTTGCACCGCTTGCAATCGGGACGGAAACGACGGGATCCATAGTAGCACCGGCAACGCAACAATCAGTAGTTGGGTTACGCCCGTCTTTAGGTATGGTTAGCAGAACAGGAATTATCCCGTTAGCTGAAACACTTGATACAGCAGGGCCAATGGCAAGAACGGTCAAAGATGCAGCAACGCTATTTAATTCAATGGTAGGTTATGATGGAAAAGATGCTATGATAGAAAAAATGAAAGATAGAGATAGAATGGATTATACGAAGGAGTTATCGATAGATGGATTAAAAGGGAAAAAGATAGGGATTCTTTTTTCTATAGAACAACAAGATGAAATTAGAAAAGCAGTAGCGAAAAAGATTAGAAAGGACCTTGAAGATGCAGGTGCAATATTGACTGATGATGTTCAGTTAAACAGCGAGGGTGTAGATAATCTGCAAACATTAGAATATGAGTTCAAGCATAATGTTAACGATTATCTTTCACGGCAAAAAAATGTGCCAGTAAAATCGTTAGAAGAGATTATAGCGTTTAATAAAAAGGATAGTAAACGACGAATAAAGTATGGACAAACATTAATTGAGGGTTCTGAGAAATCTGCTATAACGAAAGATGAGTTTGAAAAAATAGTTCAAACGAGTCAAGAAAATGCAAGAAAAGAGCTAGATAGGTATTTAGTAGAAAAAGGTTTGGATGCTCTTGTGATGATTAATAACGATGAAGTTCTTCTATCAGCTGTGGCTGGTTATCCAGAATTAGCAGTGCCGGCAGGATATGATTCTGATGGTCAGCCGGTAGGTGTAGTGTTTGTTGGGAAACAGTTTGGTGAAAAAGAACTTTTTAATATTGGATATGCGTATGAACAGCAATCTAAAAATAGACGATCTCCTAAAATATAGAGTTGATAAAGTAGTTTTTAGAAAAGTATTAGATAAAAAAATCCGACAATAAAAAAGAAAAAAAGGATTCTTTCCAATTAGTAAGAAAGATTGTCTATAGAAGTTCATAAAATGTAATATATCCAATTTCCATCCATTGAAGGGGGAGGTTAATTCTTAATGAATGAAGTGAAAAATTTCTTTCGAAGCAGAGGGTTTCAACGGTTTCTCGTTTTAATAATATTAGTGCTTGTATTGTATGGATTAAAAAGTATGATTAATTTAATATTAATTACGTTTATTCTCACGTTTTTGATGGATCGATTTCAAAAGTTTATTTCAAAAAAATTGAAAGTAAATAGGAAAGTGGTTATTGCTGGTTTATATATTGTGTTAGTGACGTTTATTGTAACTACACTATATAAATATTTGCCTGTACTAACGATACAAATTTCACAATTAATTTATCAATTTAAATTGTTTTTTCAAAACCCACCTGATAACGAGATAATTAAATATGCACTTTCGACAATTAATGGAATGGAAGTATCGAAATATATCGAACAAGGTGTAGATGTCATTTATCAATCGATAGCAAACATAGGAAAAGTCAGTTTACAAATACTACTTTCTCTTATTTTAAGCTTATTTTTCTTATTAGAAAAAGAACGCATTATAGCATTTACTTCGAAATTTAAAGATAGTAAGCTGAAAATTTTTTATGAGGAGATTGCATATTTCGGTGAAAGGTTTGCAAGATCGTTCGGAAAAGTGATTGAAGCACAGTTTTTAATTGCGGTTGTAAATTGTGTGCTCACTGTAATTGCACTTGTCATTTTAGGATTTCCACAGCTTCTTGTATTGGCTGTCATGGTCTTTCTACTCGGTTTGATTCCAGTTGCTGGTGTTATCATTTCCTTGTTTCCACTTTGTATCATTGCCTATAACGTCGGCGGGGTTGTGTATGTTGTTTACATACTAGTGTTCATTACAGTAATCCACGCTCTTGAAAGTTATTTATTAAATCCAAAATTTATGTCTGCAAAAACGAATTTACCTGTTTTTTATACATTTATGATTCTTATCTTTTCAGAGCATTTCCTCGGAATATGGGGGCTTATTATTGGGATTCCAATCTTTATCTTTTTATTAGATGTACTTGATGTAAATAATGATGAACCGATTAAAGATAATAAGTGATAGAAAATGACCGATGTTTTCTCTTGATGAAAACATCGGTCATTTATTATTTTTTCTTTGGAGGAGGTAGTTTAATGAAGGTATTTGCAATTAAAGCTATAATAACAGCAGCAAAAATAAAGACTGCAATTACACTAACTCCCATACCTGCCCATCCTCCTACAAGGAAGATACTTATCGGTATTGCTAACAAGCTTAAAATAATTAGAATCAATCCGAGATTCTTATCATATTTTTTAGTTGGAAATAACGTTCTGATGATTAAGAAGAGGAAAAGTATTAAGGATGCTACAGCTAGCAAGAGGATTGCAATCGTCAAAGAATCATTCATGAAATCACCCCTTTTTATAGATAATATTACCGTTTAAATTGAGGGGGAACTATAAAAGTATAAAAAAGCAATCCAATATAAATCGGATTGCTTTTTTGATTGGAAAATATGATTAAAGAACAGGAGCCATTGTTTCTTTCAACACTTGAACAGAGTGATCGAATTTTAATTCTTCCTCTTCACTTAGTTCAACTTCTAAAATTTCCCGAACACCGCCGCGGTTTAAAACAGCAGGTACGCCGATATAAACATCCTGTTGGCCGTATTGACCTTCAAGATATGCTGATACAGTTAATACGCTGTTTTCATTGCTTAAGATTGCTTTCGTAACACGTAAAAGTGACATGCCGATGCCGTAGTATGTAGCACCTTTTCGTTCAATAATGTGATAAGCTGCATCACGAACGTTTACGAAAATATTATCTAAATCTTTTTGGTTATATGTGTTGTCTTTTTCAAGAAGCGTTTGTAGTTTTTGAATACCAATTGATACGTGACTCCACACCGGAAGTTCTGTATCACCATGTTCTCCGATAATATAAGCGTGAATGTTATGAGGTCCAATATCGAAGTACTCACCTAACATATAGCGGAAACGAGCTGAGTCAAGAGTTGTACCAGAACCGATTACGCGTTCTTTCGGTAATCCAGATTCTTTCCAAGTTACGTAAGTTAAAATATCTACAGGGTTTGTTGCGATTAAGAAGATGCCATCAAAGCCGCTATCCATAATGCTACGAACAATTTGCTTGAAAATTTTAGCGTTTTTCTCAACTAAATCTAAACGTGTTTCACCTGGCTTTTGTGGCAATCCAGCTGTAATCACAACAAGATCTGCATCTTTACAATCTTCATAACTACCTTTCCAAACCTTTGTTGGAGCTGGTGCGAAAGGAACCGCATGGCTTAAGTCCATTGCTTCTCCTTCAGCTTTTGCTTCATTTACATCAACTAAAACAAATTCTTCAGCTACAGCTTGGTTAATCATACAGTAAGCATAACTACATCCAACTGCTCCTGTTCCTACTAATACAACACGGTTAATACCTTTTTTCATTTCAAAATTCCTCGCTATTTCATAAATTTTATTATGTAAGATAATACGTCTTACTTCTATAGTTTCATATCTATTTTATTACATTTTATAAAAGATATTCAAGTGATTGAAAATGTATCCACTCAATTGCTTGAATGAAACATAGGAATCCTGTTAAACGAATATAATTCAGTAAAATCCTTCATAAAAGGGGAATGGGCATGGGGAATCCATTATCGATGGAACAAATGCTTCAAATTATTCATGAAGGGCTTGCCAAAACGAATAACCCCAAACGGATTACAATTGCCGGTGCAGGGATGTCTGGATTAGTTGCAGCATCTTTATTAAAAGAGGCTGGGCACGAGGTAACGATTATAGAAGCAAATAACAGAATAGGTGGCAGGGTGTATACGATTCGGGAACCATTTAGTGCAGGATTATATTTTAACGCAGGTCCTATGCGTATTCCGGATACTCATGATTTAACTTTAGCCTACATTCGTAAATTTAAACTACCGTTAAACCTTTTTATTAATAAAACTTCTTCAGATATAATTTATACGAATAACAAAAGAACGAGATTGGATGTGTTTGAAAAGGACCCAAGTGTACTTGGATATCCAGTTTTAGATAAAGAAAAGGGGAAAACGGCAGAAGGATTAATGTTAGAGGTATTGGAACCGATACTTAATTATATTAAGAAAGATCCTAATAAAAACTGGATTATTGTTGAAAAAAAGTATAAAACATATTCGCTCGGTTCATTTTTAACCGAGTATTATTCAGATGGGGCAATAGATATGATCGGAGTACTTCTTGATATGGAAGCATACATGGGAATGTCATTAATTGAAGTATTACGCGAAATAATCTTTTTCACTTCAACGACGAAATATTATGAGATAACAGGCGGGATGGACGCATTACCAAATTCATTTTTACCAGAGCTAAAGGATAATATTTTTATGTCGTATAAAGTAGAAAAAATTATACAGGAAGATAATAAAGTAATGATGCAAGTAACACATGAACAAACGTTAAATTCATTTATAGTAACTGGTGACATCGCTATTGTCACAATTCCATTTTCAGCTTTGCGATTTGTAGAAGTTCAGCCATATCATTTATTCTCTTATTATAAAAGGCGGGCAATTCGTGAATTAAATTATATTGCTTCAACTAAAATTGCGATAGAGTTTAAAAGTAGATTTTGGGAAAGAGCAGGACAATATGGTGGTAAGTCAATTACAGATTTACCTATCCGCTTTACATATTATCCGAGCTACGGCATTCATACACCAGGGGCGGCTATCGTTTTAGTGAGCTATACGTGGGCAGATGAGGCGTTAACGTGGGATAGTCTCTCGAATAGAGAACGTATTCGTTATGCTTTGAAAAATTTAGCGCAAATATATGGAAATGTGCTTTATAGTGAGTATGTTGCGGGAGAATCTTTTAGCTGGAGTCAAAATCCGTATTCTTGCGGAGCATTTACAGCTTTTGAACCAGGGCAAGAGCTTGAATTGTTTCCATATATTACGCCGCCAGCGGGTAGAGTGCACTTTGCAGGAGAACATACGACATTAACACATGGATGGATGCAAGGAGCGATTGAGTCTGGAATTAGAGTTGCTCATGAAGTGAATGGAAAATGAAACGATAATCTAGCAGTTTTGTTTACAAATAGGTATTCTTTTAATAAAATGATAAATATAAATCGTAATAATTACGCTTTGAATAAATTTGAAGTAGAGAAATGGATGGTCGGTCGAATGAGTAAAGTAGAAATTCATATATTAGGTGGTTTTTTAGGTAGCGGAAAATCAACATTGCTGCAAAATTTATTATTAGCAGAAAAGAAGAAAAATCGAAAAGTTGCAGTTTTGATGAATGAAATCGGTGAATACTCGGTAGATACAGATATTATTGGAAAAGAGAATGTGTTAAGGGAACTTCTGAAAGGATGTATTTGTTGTACGTTAAAAGAAGAGCTTGAAATTCAATTACATTCTTTATATCAACAAGAAAGACCAGATGTAATTTATATAGAAACAACAGGTGTCGCACATCCAATTGAAGTGTTAGATGCATGTGTATCACCAATTTTAGCTCCTTTCCTTGAAGTGAAATCTATAGTAGTCGTATTAGATGCAGTAAGATGGTTAAACCGAAGTATATTAAGTGCAAATGTACAACAGCTATTACATGAGCAAATGAAATATGGAAGTCATATTCTTATTAATAAATCAGATTTATTAACAGATTCGGATAAGAACAAAGTACTTGAAGACGTAAAAGCAATAAATAATCATGCGAAATTGTTTGAAACAAAGTATTGTAATATATCTTTAAAAGATATAGAAGAAGCTGAATTTGTGAGAGATGGAGAACATGAGACACTACATGTTAAACAGCATTTACATATACAAACGATGACGTATCAATTTACGAAATCGATTGATCAAGACAAATTATACGAATGGCTTTCAAATTTACCAGATAGCATTTATCGTGTAAAAGGATTTGTGAAATTCCATGGAGATAAATACCCGCATCTATTCCAATATTCGTTCGGGGTACCGACTTTACTGGAACAAGACTTCGGTTTCCCGACAAACTTAGTAGTAATAGGAGAAGGGCTAGATAAGAAACAATTGGCTGAAGGGTTAGAGAAAGTAGAAAATAATTAATCGGTTTTTCTAATCATTTTTTTAGGTAAGCTGCAAATAATTGACTTAATGAATTAAGTTAATTATTTGCAGCTTTTTGCGTGATGATTACTGTAATGAAACAGTAATTTCATTTGAACAACGGAATATATATTGATTGTATGTCCGTTTCCATTTAATAGGAAGGTGATTATAGATTTGTGCCGAATGTAGAGGTTACTACAAGAGTTTTCCATTACCAATTTTAAAGTCATGATTACGGACAGGGGAATTTGGCGTGTTTGATTCTATCAGAAAGTAAAGTATGGGGAGGATCACAATGTCGATGAAAAAACGTAAATGGCTAAGAACGGTGGTTACTGGTTGTGTTTTAGGGTCATTATTAGTAACAGTAGCTTGTTCGGGAAAGAAGACAAGTACAGAAGATGAAAAAACGATTAAGGTAGGGGTTCTTGCTTCGTTAACAGGTCCATTAGAATCGTATGGAAAACAAACAGTGAACGGGTTTGAATTAGGGTTAGATTATGCAACTGGTGGAACTGGGAAAGTGGAAGGGAAGAAGATTAAGTTTGTTGTAGAAGATACGGAAACGAAAGCCGATGTAGCGGTTAAGAAAGCTACGAAATTATTAGAAGAAGAGAAAGTTGATTTTTTAGTCGGATCATCTAGTTCAAGTGATACATTAGCAGTTTTACCACTAGCTGAAGAGTATAAAAAGATTATGGTTGTAGAACCAGCAGTTGCTGATAGTATTACCGGGAAGAACTGGAATAAATATATTTTTAGAACAGGTAGAAACTCTTCGCAAGATGCGATTGCTGGGGCTGCCTCAATTGCTAAAAAAGATGTAAAGATTGCGACGTTTGCTCCAGATAATGCTTTCGGTCGTGAAGGAATTGCAGCATTTAAAGCGGGAGCAAAGAAATTAGGTGCGAATATTGTAAACGAGCAATACGCGGATACGAATTCAACTGATTTCACTGCAAATATTCAAAATATTATTAGCTCAAAACCAGATTATTTATTTATCGTTTGGGCAGGTGCGAATTCACCATGGAAACAGTTGAAAGATATGAATGTGGAAGCGCAAGGAATTAAAATTTCTACCGGTGCACCTGATATACCAGCATTAAAAACGATGGATGCGCTAATAGGGATGCAAGGGTTTTCTGTTTATTATCACTCACTTCCAAAGAATAAGGTGAACGATTGGCTAGTAGAAGAACATAAAAAACGTTTTAATGGTGCTGTTCCAGATCTGTTTACAGCAGGAGGAATGTCAGCGGCAATTTCTATTGTCGAATCTTTAAAGAAAACGAAGGGCGATACAGATGTAGATACACTTATTAAGAAAATGGAAGGGATGGAATTTGAGACACCGAAAGGAAAGATGAAATTTAGAGAGAAGGATCATCAAGCATTACAAACTCTATATTCTATAACGCTGAAAAAGCAAGATGGTGTTGATTATCCAGTACCAGTGTTAGAGAGAGAATTAACGATGAAAGAGACAGAACCATCAATTCAGAATAAATAGACTGAATTTTCTGTTGTTTTTTATAAAGAGGGAATACCCTCTTTATACTTGTTTCTTTCATAAACATGGCTTTCAGTGGGAGGGATTTTATGACACATTTGTTAGAGACGAAAAATCTTTGTGTATCTTTTGGGGATCATCATGTTATTAAGGATGTTAATTTAACGGTACAAAAAGGAAAGCTCATTTCAATAATTGGACCGAATGGTGCTGGAAAGACAACACTATTCAATTTATTAAGTGGGCAAATTTCTCCGACGAAAGGTGAAGTTTATTTTAAAGGGCAGGATATTACAAAATTATCAATTTCAGATCGAACGCGCTTGGGCATTGGTCGTTCTTTTCAGTTGACAAATATTTTTCCAGAGCTAACAGTACTTGAAAATGTGCGTCTAAGTGTTCAATCGTTTGTTCAGGATTATTACAGTTTCTTTCCGAATGCAGCCAAGTTAAAGCAGCAAACTGGAGAAGCGAGACGTCTTTTGAAGACAGTACTCCTTCACGAGAAAGGGGACGTATTTGCTAAAGACTTAGCTCACGGAGAAAAAAGAAAGCTAGAGCTTGCTATGTTATTAGCATTAAAAACGGATGTATTACTACTAGATGAGCCGACAGCAGGTATTTCTGTTGAGGAAGTTCCGGCTATATTACAAGTAATCGAAAATATTAAAAAGAATCCAGAGAGCACAATCGTACTTATCGAACACAAAATGGATATGGTGCTAGATTTATCAGATCATCTTATCGTTTTATTTCATGGGGAGTTATTGGCTGAAGGATTGCCGAAAGAAATGATGAAAGACGAGCGAGTACAAAGTGCTTATTTAGGGGGATTATATAGTGGCACTACTACAAGTGAATAATATAGAGACGTATTTAGATCAGTTTCATATTTTACAAGGGGTGTCCCTTTCGGTTGAGAAGGGAACGATTACAGTATTGTTTGGAAGAAATGGAGCTGGAAAAACAACAACATTACGCTCGGTTATGGGGTTTCACCGGATAGCAAATGGAGAAGTTTATTATGATAACACAAAAGTAAATGGGTTATCTACACATTTAATTTCAAGAAAAGGTATAGGTTATGTACCAGAAAATCAAGGTATTTTTCATGATTTAACAGTAGAAGAGACATTCGCACTTGCTAGGGGAAAAAATGGGGAAGAATCTGAAGAGAAAATAGATTGGATGCTCGAACTATTTCCAGATTTAAAGCAGTTTTGGAATAAGAAAAGTGGGCTCTTAAGTGGGGGACAAAAGCAGATGTTGGCTATTTCAAGGGCATTTATTAATAGTGATGGATTATTGCTTATTGATGAGCCGAGTAAAGGGCTGTCTCCAATTATGATAGAAAAATTAATGGTAGCAATTTTGAAAATGAAGGAAAAAACGACTGTTTTACTTGTTGAACAAAATTTTATGATGGCTAGTCAAATCGGTGATTATTTTTACATTATGGATAATGGGCGCATTGTGCATAACGGTTTCATGGAGGAACTGCGAGAGGATAAGGAAACATGTCATAAATATTTAGGTATTTCTTAACATTGATACGGGGGGATAGAACGTGGATGTGCTAATTAACTTATTTGTAAATGGCGTTTCGACAGGGATGCTTATTTTTTTATTGGCGTCTGGTCTATCACTTATTTTCGGTTTAATGAGCGTACTAAATTTTGCGCATGGCGGTTTATTTGCATGGGGAGCATTTACAGGCGTTTGGTTATTTAATATGACAGATAGTTATTTATTAGCGCTAATTGGGGCAGTCGCTATGGGTATGTTTCTCGGTTTCATTTTAGAAAGATTTCTTATTAGACCAGTGTATGGAAACCATGTGCGGCAGCTTCTCGTGACACTCGGAGGAATGCTCGTTCTTAGCGAGTGCATCAAAATATTTTGGGGTCCTAATCCAATTGCTGCAAAATTACCGTTATGGCTTCAAGGAAGTTTTACATTTGGAGGAGTTATCTTAATAAAATATCGCCTATTCGTTATTTTAGTTGGGATACTAATTTACATCGCTTTACTATTGCTGCTGAAAAAAACAAAGGTAGGACTTATGATTCGCGCTGGTGTAATGGATAAAGAGATGGTTCAAGCTCTCGGAATTAACGTAAAAGCGATATTCTCGTTTGTTTTTTTATTAGGAGCAGGGATGGCGGCGTTAGGTGGTTTTCTACTAGCACCATATTCAGGAGTTATTTTCGCTGAGATGGGCATGCAGTATGCAATTTTAGCCTTTATAGTAGTTATCATTGGCGGATTAGGTAGCGTACAAGGTTCAGCTCTAGCTTCTTTAATTGTCGGATTAGCCGGTGCTTTTACAGCGTATTATGTGCCAGATTTATCTCTTGCAATCAATATGTTAATGTTACTATTTTTCTTAATAGTGAAGCCGACGGGACTCGTTGGTGAAAAGGGGTGACATGGTGAACAGCACATCGGATCGAATTAAAGTATACTTCGGAGTTTTTATGCTCACTTGTTTAAGTGTATTTCCGTTCGTAAATGATTCACGGAGCTTGTTAATTTTGTTCACTCAAATCTTCATCTTTGCTATTTTCGCTATGAGTTTTGATGTTCTCCTTGGATATACGGGTATTGTTTCATTCGGTCATTGTATGTTCTTTGGAATAGGGGCGTATGGTGTGGCGCTCTTATTTGATCGGCAAGGGGTGTCTATAACGAACTTTTTTATAKGAATAGCAGCCGCAATTATTGTATCAGCTATCGTTAGTTATATAATTGGTATGCTTTCATTACGTTTGAAAAGTCATTTTTATGCAATGTTAACGCTCGCTATTTCCCAGCTGTTTTTTGTACTTGCTGAAAAATGGCGTTCACTGACTCATGGAGGAGATGGATTTACATTTCGTGTACCAGATATATTCCGTGATCGTTTTACATTTTATTATATAACATTTATATGTCTAATCAGTATTTTCATCTTGTTACGTCTTTTCACAAAGTCTTCAATTGGGAAAGTATTAAAGGCGATTTCACAAAATGAACAACGAGTTGAAGCACTTGGCTATAAAGTTCTTCATTATAAAATTATTGCTAGTGTTGTTGCAGGAGTAGTTGCAGCGATTAGCGGTGGTTTATTTGTCATCACATTACGCTTTGTAAATACGACGGTATTTTCAATTGAAATGACGTTAAATGCATTATTGATGACAATGATCGGGGGAGTTGGAACTTTAATCGGAGCAATCGCTGGAGCTGGGATTATTGAATCATTGAAATATTATTTATCCGAATTAGCGACGGAATATCCGATTTTTGAACGATGGACGATTATTCTTGGTTTATTATACATTATCGTGCTACTAGTTTTTCCGAAAGGGTTAGTTGGAACAGTTAAGAAGTTGAAGAATTTTAAAAGGGGTAAGAAGGAGAAGAGCACAGGGGTGGAGCAGAACGTGTGAAATAAGTCTTCAAGATGAAAAGGGATGTCCTAGTAGTTAAACATATTAACTAGGTAACATCCCTTTTTATTTTATTAAGCCGTACGATAGTATATGAAGTTATATTAGCGATTCGAAAAGGGATATCTATTTACCCGTAAAATACGACAAGTGTAGCCTCTTTATTAATTAAATAGTTCACCTGGAATCACTTTATCTAAGTCTCGAGTTGTAAAGAAGTTAATAGGTAGTTTTTCAACCGCGACATTTTCAACTGGAACTAATTTATCATTTCTAATCGGTAAAAAAGCTATCCCATTTCCCTCAACAATAAACTCTTCAATAAGCGAATAAGAATCTAACTGTTGAAGTTGATGCTGGGATAGATTGTTTTCTTTTAGAAATTGTATTGTCATATTTCTAAAAGGGCACTTTTTATCGTTACTAACAAAGAAAAGTTCTTTTGAAAAGTCAATGTTACACTGTTTTTTCGCTTTTAATAAGCCTACAGAAATTGAAGTGGTGAATACTTTTTTAAACGCTGCGTCGGGATAATCCTCATAAGTTATGACCATATCAACTTTTTGTTGCTGTAGTAGTTTTTGTAAATGGCTACTACTTTCTATATATATTTGATAATTCCTGAAATTCTCTTTAATACGCATACTTAGATAATTAGTCAAAATAGATTGTGACGTCGCTATTACATAAGAAGAAGCGCTTGTTTTAATTTCATCTTTCGCTTCTTCTAAAAGAGCTAATATTTTATTCGTGTAGTCTAATAAAATGTCACCAGAAGGTAACAGGGAGACACCTTTGTTATCTCTATGTAGTAAAGGTGTTTCTAATTCTTGTTCTAATTTTTTGATTCGCTCAGTTACATTTGGTTGTACATAGCCTAGCTCTTTAGCAGCTTTACTAATAGATCCTTCGTTAGCTACAGTTTTAAATATAATAAGATCATTTATTTCCATTCATTTCAGCCCCTTACACGGTATCATTATAAATGATATCAAACATAATTTATACCTATTTTACGTCAGCCGATCATCGGTTTATCATTATGTATATAAGATCGAAAGTGAGTGATAAACATGATTGGTATGCAATATAAGGTCATTTTACCAAAGGATTATGACATGGAGATTATTAAAAAAAGGGTAAAGGATAATGGGTTTAAAACTGATGGTTTTCAAGAACTAAATTTTAAGGCTTATTTAATTACTGAGACAGGTAAGGATGGGAATTTCTATAACTGTTATGCACCTTTATATATGTGGAATGGTCATGAAGGGATGAACAAATTTATATTCGAAGGGTATTACGATAATATTTTGCAATCGTTTGGGTGGCAACAAATAAATATAGGTGTTCCATTAGTTGTTAATTTAAGTAATGATTTTAGAAAAAGTAGATATGCTGTTGAATATGCAGGGAGTATTTCTCAAAGTAAATCGCTGATTGGGACGCAATTAAATAAAGTAAATGAAAATGTGCAAAACATAGAAAAATGTTTAGTAAATGTAATAGTTTATAATCCGGATAAGTGGGGATATAGTCAATTCAGTTTTTATAAGGAAAAGCCTGAAATAGATGTAATGGACGATGTTACTATTTATGAGATTTTACATATTTCATGAGGATATGTTGTTGAATGCTAAATTAAGAAAAAGGAATGAAAATGTATGCCTTTTGTGAACGTTTATTATCATGAAGATATAGTAAATAAAGAAGAGTTGAAAAAGATAGGTGAATGTATCCATCTTTCATTAATTGAACATTTTAACATCCCTGAAAATGATTATTTTCAAATATTTTTACCTTATCAACGAAATCAATTTTTGTATAATCCATATTATTTGTTGGAAAGAGGAGAAATGAGAACTTAGAATATGATTCATGTTTCTATTACATGTGGACCTGGAAGAACAGTACAACAGAAAAAAGGTTTGTATCAATCTATATCCTTTGAAGTTTCGGAATGTTCCAACGTAAAAGTTACTGACATTTTTATTACATTACATGAGACAGCTGCTGAAAACTGGTCATTTGGTCAAGGGATGGCACAATTGGTAAAAATGAAGGGAGCAAAATGATGAATGAACCAATTGAATTTTATATTCCAAAGAAAATGAGAGAAATAGCACTTGTATTTTCTCATTATAGTGAAGAGATATTATTTGAGGAAGTGTGGCGGGATGCCGCTTTAACATTAAGAGAAAGAAGCTTATGTACATTGTCGGCGCTAATCAGTCTTGGTAATACAGAACAATTATCATTTCATCTGAAGCTAGCTAAACAAAATGGGATAATGGAGAATGAATTAGTTGCATTAATAACACATATGGCTTTTTACGTTGGTTGGCCAAAAGCTGTGGCAGCTTTAAATATAGCAATGAATGAAATGGAAAGTTAAGAATAATGATTTTGGGAGGTATTTTTAACATATTTCTACTTGCATTACTATCACTTGAGTGGTAAAGTGATAGTAAGATCAACGCTAGGAAGTGATGAAACATGCGTGAAAATACGATAGGATCGTTAATATGGCTACGTTTAATACGATTTACGAACCAAAGTAATCAAATGTCAAATGAGTTTTTAAAACGTTTTGATTTAACAACAGCCCAATTTGATGTGCTTTTGCAAATACGGACTTATCAGCCATTAACACAAATGGAGTTAGCAGAAAAGGTTACCGTTACACAAGGCGGTATTTCTCGAATGTTAACACGTCTTGAAAAAGAAGGATATATTATACGAAAACAAGATTGGAAAACGAAAACAATTAGTCTTACAGGGCAAGGGGAAGCGGCTTTAGAAAGAGCATTGCCAGAGCAACTTGCATTTCAATCATCATTTTTTGATGATGTATTAAATGAAGAAGAGCAGAAAATACTATACGAGTTGATGTCAAAAGTTCATAAGCATAGTGAAAAAAAAGAATTACCGAATGAGTAATTTTTTTTACTTAATCAATTGACTAATCAAGTGATAAAGAGGAGGAAGTTTTATGTATACAATTCCAGGACATCACCACATTTCTATGGTGACTAAAAATTCGAAAACGAATAATAATTTTTATCGAGATGTTTTAGGATTACGCCGGGTGAAAAAGACAGTCAATCAAGATAATCCATTTATGTATCATTTGTTTTATGGTGATTTAACAGGGAGTGCCGGAACTGAATTATCATTTTTTGAAATGCCGAATGTAGGTAGAACAATCCGTGGTACAAATGCAATAACACAAATAGGCTTGCTCGTACCTTCAATAGAAAGTCTTACATTTTGGAAGAGACGTTTTGAGTCACTCCAGGTGGCGCATGGGGAAATTACAACTTACGCCGGAAGAGACGCACTGCACTTTGAAGATCCAGATGGTCTACGGTTAGTGCTGTTAAATAATAAAGATGAAGAGGTGCCTGAATATTGGACTGCATGGGATGAATCTTCTGTAGAGCAGAATCATCGTATTTTAGGCATGGGAACAGTTGAAATGACAGTGCGCAGTTTAAATAAATTATCAAAAACATTAACAGGTTTGTTTAGTTATAAAGAAGTATCTCGTTCAGACGATGAGGGGATTTATCAATCTATGGATGGTCAATCTTTTGGAGAAATTTTGGTGAAACAGCAAGATGGAGAGAGTGAAAGACCAGGAAAAGGAAGTATTCATCATTTAGCTATTCGTGTGAAAAATGATGAAGAACTGAGTTATTGGAATGAAGCGGTGAAAGATAAAGGGTTCCAATCAACAGGGATTATCGATCGCTTTTATTTTAAAAGTTTATATTTCCGTGAGTCAAATGGCATTTTATTTGAGATTGCGACGGATGGCCCAGGATTTACAGTAGATTCAACAGTTGAAGAATTAGGAAAAGAGCTGGATTTACCACCATTTTTAGAAGAGAGAAGAAAAGAGATTGAAGAGAAATTAATACCGCTTTATTAAAAGGGAGAGAGCAACTATGGAAAAATACCGTATTGATACAAGTAAGGGAATTGAATTTGGATTATATTCAATTGGAGATCATATTTTAAATCCGCATGATGGTTCGAAAATAAGTGCAGAAAAAAGAATTCATGAACTAATTGAAACAGCTAAGTTAGCAGATGAAGCTGGAATTGATGTGTTTGCTGTCGGTGAAAGTCATCAAGCGCATTTTACAACGCAAGCTCATACAGTTATTTTAGGAGCTATTGCACAAGCTACGAAAAACATTAAAATCGCGAGTTCCGCAACAGTATTAAGCACGTCAGATCCGGTTCGTGTATATGAGGATTTTGCCACAATTGATTTAATTTCTAGTGGTCGTGCTGAAATCGTTGCTGGTCGTGGATCTCGTATTGGGGGATATAGTTTACTTGGTTACGATGTAAATTATTATGAAGAACTATTTGAAGAGAAGATGGATCTTTTATTAAAAATAAATAAAGAAGAAAGTGTAACATGGAAAGGGCAGTTTAGAACGCCACTTGAACATGCGGCAATTATACCGAGAGCTAAAAATAACAATATGCCAATTTGGCGTGCTGTTGGAGGGCCACCTGCTAGTGCAATTAAGGCAGGACGCGCAGGTGTACCAATGATGCTTACGACACTTGGTGGCCCAGCTGTTAATTTTAAAGTTTCGGTTGATGCATATCGTGAAGCAGCTGAGCAAAGTGGTTTTGATCCAGCAACATTACCAATTGCGACAACAAGTTTATTTTATACAGCAGAAAATTCACAAGATGCACTTAGTGAATATTATCCTCATATTAATGCTGGTATGCTTGCGCTACGCGGTGGTGGGTATCCAAAACAACAATTTACTAACGCAGTAGATCACCGTGATGCGTTAATGATTGGTAGCCCGCAACAAATTATTGAAAAAATGCTTTATCAATATGAATTATTTGGACAGCAACGTTTTATGGCACAGATTGATTTTGGCGGTGTACCATTTGATAAGATTGAGAAAAACATTGAATTAATTGCTACTGAAATTATGCCGGCTGTTAGAAAATATACAACGAAATAATGAAAAAAGTACCGGGAGTATAATCTATTCTCGGTACTTTTTTATTTAGTCAGTTTGAAAAATGACAAAAAAACGAATTTTATGTCTAGAGAAAGGGGAGTTTTTTTCTATTTGTGAATAACAATATTGTTGATTTGAATTTTGGAAATACATTTTTCTCTTGACAAAAATCTAACGTGTTTTCAGGTTTGATTCGAGGACATTTTTCAAGAGGAAAGTCAAGCGTATGAAGAGAAAAACATAATAATAATTGATATAAGAGTGTGTTGTATGTTTGAAAAGTACGTTTTTAAAATGTGAAAAATCTAATTCAAAAAAATTACAAAAGACATATTTCAGACAAAATCCTGTCAATAATACGTCAAAAATCACCTGAATTTATTATGTAAGTATATTATACAATTCGATTAACGAATAAAACACTACTGAAATAGTGAAAAGGTAAATCGTATGAAGAAAGTTCTTTTGTAATTATCTAAAAAACTGACAATCTATATTTTCAGAAAGTACATAAACGAATTTATCTTTTTGTATTTCCAAATGATTGAATTGTTCGTTATGAAGTGAATTCATACAATTCAATCGATATTACGATATAAAAAAATATGAAGGAAGTGACTTTAGCATGGAAACGCTCGAATTGGCACGAATACAATTTGCATCAACAACGATTTTTCATTACTTTTTCGTTCCGCTGTCCATAGGTTTAGCTTTTATCATTGCGTTAATGCAAACGTTGTATGTGGTAAAGGGACAAGAAATTTATAAGAAGATGACAAAGTTTTGGACACAAATATTCCTTGTTAACTTCGCAGTAGGTGTAGTAACAGGTATTTTACAAGAATTTCAGTTTGGTATGAACTGGTCAACGTATTCACGTTTTGTTGGTGATGTTTTCGGACCATCACTTGCAATTGAAGGTTTATTAGCATTTTTCATTGAGTCTACATTCCTAGGTTTATGGGTATTCGGTGAGGATAAACTTCCGAAGCGAGTTCACCTTTTATGTATTTGGCTCCTCTCAATAGGAACAATGTTATCAGCATTTTGGATTTTAACTGCAAGTGCATTTATGCATGCCCCAGTAGGATATGAAATGGCAGCAGATGGACGTGCGCAAATGAATGATTTTTGGGCGATTATTCAAAATCCACAATTATGGGTGCAATTCCCACATACAATCACAGCGGCAATTGCAACTGGTGCATTCTTTATTGCAGGTGTAAGTGCATGGAAAATATCAAAAGGTCAAGAAACTGCGGTGTTTAAAAAATCGTTCCGAGTTTCTATCGTTGTTGGAACAATTACAACTGCATTGGTATTATTTTTCGGTCATGCACAAGCACAAAATTTAATTAAGACACATCCGATGAAAATGGCAGCAGCTGAAGCATTATGGAATACGAGTGAGGATCCAGCGCCATTTACAGTATTTGCAAAAATTGATACAGAGAAGAAAGAAAATTCGTTTGAAATTCAAATCCCTTATATGCTAAGTCTATTGTCATATGATAAATTTAGCGGTCAAGTTGAAGGGATGAATCAAATTCAAAAACAATATGAAGAAAAATATGGACCTGGAGATTATATTCCGCCAGTACATACTATGTTCTGGAGTTTTAGAGCGATGGTAATGAGTGGAACATTCATGCTTCTTTTAGGAATGTACGGCTGGTTCTTATCAAGAAAAGATCGCTTAGCTGAAAACCCTTGGTATTTAAAAATAATGGTATATGCAATTGCACTACCGTTTATCGGTAATACAGTAGGATGGATCATGACCGAAATGGGACGTCAGCCTTGGGTTGTCTTCGGTGTTATGAAAACAGAAGATGCTGTATCTCCAAACGTTTCATTTGGAGAAGTATTATTCTCTCTTGTTTCATTCACATCACTATATTTAATTGTTGGAGGAATTACTGTTTACTTATTCGTTCGTATCATTAAAGGACATGCGAATAAGAAAACGAAAAAGGATTATCAAAGCCATGATCCATTTGATAAGGAGGAAGAGTATGTTATCTCTTAATGAGTTGTGGTTTCTAATTATCTCAACCTTATTCGTTGGCTTCTTTGTACTTGAAGGTTTCGATTTTGGTGTAGGAATCGTTTCAAGGTTTTTAGGAAAAAACGATCTGGAAAAACGTATATATTTAAATACAATTGGGCCGTTTTGGCACGCAAATGAAGTATGGCTTGTTTGTGCTGGTGGCGCTATGTTTGCGGCATTCCCGCACTGGTATGCAACTTTATTTAGTGGGTTTTATATTCCATTTGTGTTTATGCTTCTTGCATTAATTATAAGAGGTGTTTCCTTTAAATTTCGTGCAAAAATAGAAAATCATAAATGGAAGAGTTTCTGGGATTGGGGCATGTTTATTGGAAGTTTGCTACCTCCCATACTTTGGGGAGTTGCAATCGCAAACTTTATGACAGGTGTACCAATTGATGGAAGTAAAAATATGGTAGGCGGATTTATGAAATTACTTCACCCATTTGCGTTACTTGGGGGAGTTATGTTTCTTCTTCTATGTATTGTTCATGGTTTGCAATTCCTTACTATACGTACAACAGGAAAATTACGAGAACGCGCACGTATTGCCGCGACAAAGATTGCACCTTTTGCATTAATAACACTTCTTGTTTTTGCAGCTGTAGGGTTATGGAAAACAGATATTTTCACCGCACATGGTTCAGAGTGGCTAATGGTTCCAATTGGAGCTTTTGTAGCGCTATTTGTTTCTACTTTATTAAATAAAAGAAGAAGAGATGGTTGGGCTTTCTTTATGACGAGTTTAACAATCATTTTGCTAAGTGCAAGTGTGTTCATCGGTATGTTCCCGCGTGTCATGATTAGCTCATTAGGAGCGGTAAATGATTTGACAATTTATAATGCAGCATCAGGACCTTATGCATTAAAACTGATGAGCTATTTTTCTCTTGCTATTTTACCGTTTGTTATCGGTAGTCAAATATGGAGTTTCTATGTATTTAGACAACCTGTTAAGTCAGACAAAGATTTGGAGTACTAATGAAAAGAAAAAGAGGACTTCCGTCGTATCCTGGTAGCCGAGTTTTATATGTAACTTTAAGTCTTATTAGCATTTTAGAGGCGTGTAGTATCATTGCGCAGACAGTGTTTTTAGCACGAGCAATCACATTTTTATTTCATGGAGAAACAGTGCAAGCTGTGCTAAATGAAACTGTTTATTTTGGAATCACGTTTGCAGCACGCCAAATGTTGGTGCGAACATCGCAAATATTGGTTGAGCGTTTCGCTGAAAAAACAGGATTTGCATTACGTAAACAGTTAATAGAAGCATATTTTACGTTAGGGCCGAGATTTGTCCAAACGAATGGGACTGGTCATCTGGTTACTTTATCGATAGAAGGTATTGAGAAATTTAAAACATATATTGAATTGACAATTCCTAAAATGATTAGAAGTAGTATCGTTCCAGGGCTAATTGTTCTATATGTTTTTACACTGGACATTGAGTCGGGAATCATTTTAGTTGTAACGATTCCAATTGTGATCATATTTATGATCCTTCTAGGATTAGCAGCGCAGAAAATGGCGGATAGCCAATATGAGACATATCGTGTACTTTCTAATCATTTTGTAGATACGTTAAAAGGATTAGAAACATTAAAGTATTTAGGGAAAAGTAAACAGCACGAAGGAAAGATTGAAAAAGTAAGTAAACGATATAGAAAAGCAACGATGCGTACTTTGCGAGTTGCTTTTCTTTCTTCTTTTGCATTAGATTTCTTTACGAGTTTATCAATTGCATTTGTAGCAGTTGGATTAGGGATACGGTTAATAGATGGGACAATTATACTGTTGCCAGCTCTTACGATTTTAATTTTAGCGCCGGAATATTTTCTGCCGATTAAGCAAGTTGGAGCGAATTATCATGCTACATTAGATGGACAACTTGCAATGGAGCAAATAGAAGAAATTTTACAGAAACAAAAAGAAATAGAAAAGAAAGATTCAAATGTAGATATAGTATGGATTTCTTCTAGTAGTTTGAAATTACAAGATGTAAAAGTAAATAATGATGAATCTGAAAAGGCTATATTAGAGGGAATTGATTTTACTTGGCAAGGTAACGGTGCTATAGGCATTATTGGTGAAAGTGGGGCAGGGAAATCAACGTTAATCGATGTGTTAGCAGGATTTCTACCTCCTTCGGGTGGGAAGATGTTAGTAAATGGTGTGGAAATTGGTGAATCTACTCGAGAAGATTGGCAAAAAAATATTGCTTATATTCCGCAGCAACCTTATATTTTTCCGCTTTCATTAAAAGATAATATTTGTTTCTATGAAACGAATACAATTGATAAAGAGGTTGAGAGAGTTATTAATGAAGTTGGTCTTCGTTCGCTCGTTGCATCATTACCACATGGGATGTACGAAAGAATTGGAGAAGGTGGACGTATGCTTAGTGGTGGACAAGAACAACGTGTCGCTATGGCACGTGCACTTTTAAGTAAAAAGCCAATCATTTTATTAGATGAACCTACAGCACATCTTGATATTGAAACTGAATTTGAAATAAAGCAATCGATGTTACGTCTGTTTGAAGGTAAGTTAGTATTTCTTGCAACGCATCGTCTACATTGGATGAAGCAAATGGATCATATTCTTATTTTTAATAAAGGGAAAGTTATAGAAAGTGGAACATATGAAGAACTTTTAACGAATGAGACATTACATTTTCATAGCGAAGAGAGGGGAGAGCGATGAGTAACTGGATTAAGCCTTATATACAGCAAAATAAAGGTAGAATGACTTTGACTATTTTCCTTGGGCTTCTTGGAGTTAGTTCGGGTGCGATGTTACTTTTCATTTCAGGTTATTTAATTTCTAAATCTGCTCTCAGACCGGAAAATGTAATGGCTGTATATGTTCCTATTGTCGCAACGCGTGCATTTAGTATAGGACAAGCGGTCTTTCATTATTTAGAGCGTTTAGTTGGGCATGATGTTGTATTACGTATATTAGAAAAAATGAGAACGAAACTATATAGAATTGTAGAACCACAGGCGTTATTTTTTCGCTCACGCTTTCAAACTGGTGATGTACTAGGTGTATTGTCTGAGGATATTGAACATTTACAGAATCTATATTTACGTACAATATTCCCTAGTATATTAGCATTAGTTGTATATAGCATTTTTGTAATTGTTATCGGTGCATTTGACTTAGTATTTGCACTTATCGCAGCTTGTATGTTAGTTGTTATTGTTTTTCTTCTTCCATTCGTATCACTAGTTTTGATGAAACGACATCATGTTGCTTTGAAGCAAGGAAGAAATCGTTTGTATCAACAATTGACAGATGCTGTATTTGGGTTATCTGATTGGCAGGCGAGTGGTAGAAAAGATGAATTTATTAATGAGTATGTAGCGCAAAATGTCCAGCTGTTAAAGACAGAAAAGAGAGTGAAACGCTGGTACCATATTCGAGACAGTCTCATTCACTTAACAGTAGGTATTGTAGTCATTTCAATGATTATATGGACTGGAAATGCAGCGACAAGTGAACAGATTGCACCTACAGTTATCGCAGCTTTCGTATTAATGACATTATCTGTGACAAATGCGCTTATCCCTATATCAGATGCTATCGATCGAATTCCATCTTATGTAGAATCTGCTCATCGGCTTAATGGCGTAGAAAGTGAGAGCGCTTTGGATGGTGGTAAGGAGTTACCTGTAAATAAAGAATACGTTGTATCAAAACATGTAGATATCGAACTGAGTAATGTGTCGTATAATTATCCGGATAGTAATGAACCTGTATTAAAAGATGTATCATTGCAAATAAAGGCAGGAAAGAAAATTGCTATTTTAGGTAGAAGTGGAACAGGGAAATCTACTTTACTAAAATTGTTAACTGGTGCACTACGTCCGGTGAATGGCCAAGTTATATTGAATGGTGAACAAGCTCGTACGGATTTTTTGTCAAAATATATTTCTGTATTAAACCAAAAACCACATTTATTCGATACGACAATTGGAAATAATGTGCGGATCGGTAAACCAGAGGCTAATGATGAAGAGATATGGAAAGCTTTAGAGAAAGCACAGCTAGCACCACACATTGCTTCTCTTCCTGATGGATTACAAACAAAAATGCATGAAATGGGAAAGAGGTTTTCTGGCGGAGAAAGGCAAAGGGTAGCATTTGCAAGAACTCTTATGCAAGAAACACCGATTATTGTACTTGATGAACCGACTATCGGTTTAGACCCTAAAACGGAATTAGCCTTAATAGAAACAATGTTTTCTGCAACAGAAGAAAAGACTGTTATTTGGATTACACATCATCTTGTAGGAATTGAACATGTAGATGAAGTTATTTTCCTTGATAGTGGCCAAATCGCTATGCAAGGTAGTCACGAACAGCTACTGAAAGAAAATGAGAAATATCGTAGGTTATATGAGCTTGATAAAGGTATATAGGAATGAAATGCAAAAAACCACAAATTCTTGGTAGTTCAAGGTTCGTGTTTTTTTGTATTTGTGGTGAAATCATATAAGCCGTATAAGCTATTTGATCATGAAATGGTTATATATTGTTAGAAAGGGTGTTTAAAATCTATCCTTTCAAGGCAATACTTGAGCCATAGTGAATGGATTGTTGGAAGGCGTGATTATATGTTTGAAGAGGATGGCATTGTTTTAATTTTGGAGCCTGCTGATGAGCGGAATCTGAGGAAATTTATTTTTACAGTACCGAAGTCAGTTTATGAAAAAAAAGAAATTTTATTACATTACGGAACACCTTTAGGCCAAGGATATACAGACATTATAGAAGATATTATTAGTGTACATATAGACATAGATATTATAACAGTAATAGGGCATGTGAGAGGATAAAGAGAAACTTTAATTAGTGAGAGTTATACGTACCTGGAAAACAGACGTACTGAAAAATAAGTATGTCTGTTTTTATATTTAAATGAAGATAGTTTCGAGGTACATGTTGAACAGGATAATAATGATTTTTCTAGAATGTATAAGAGGAAGATTAAAAAAATAAGATATGATGTGATAAAGTGTATAAGAAGAAAATAAAGTGTTTATAAATGAATAAAAGTATGGAAATTATTTAGGAGGTAAAAATGAAGTTTACAAAAACAATGTTACTTTCAATTGTAGTTTCAATTGGTTTGATGGGATGTTCGCTAGTAGAGGAAGGGAAGAACTCCATAGATTACGCTCAAAAAGCGACAGACTATGTAAATGAAATAAGTGCATTTGCAAATGAAGCGCCAGCATTAGCTGAAAAGGCTGTTAAGGATGGGGAAGCCCGGAAAGAACTAGAAACGAAACTTACTGAAATTAAACAAGATATACCAGCTTTTAATGAATTAACACCACCAGATGTAGCGAAGGATCTTCACCAGCAAATCGTCGGTTATAATGAAAAGTTAAATACATTAATTGATACATCTATGACAAAGATAGAGGAAGGAAAAATGAATGTAGAGCAGTTTAAAAACTCTGAGCTTATGCAGACGATAGAACAAGTTCGTGATTTGAAAGATAAGGTTCAAAATTTAGGGCAATAACAAAAAGATCCGTTTATCATAAACGGATCTTTTTGTTATTGAATACAATAGATGATTACACCAATGACAATAATAATGTTGCCAATGATTTTTCGTTTCGTGATTTTCTCCCCTAGGAAGTACCAACTGAAAATTAAAATGATGATATAACTTAATGATTCTAATGCAGATGCTTGCTTTAATGCCATGCCCTTTAAGGCGATCACATTTAATCCGGCATTAATTACAAATAAAAAGTAGCCGATGATAACATAAGGATTCACATATTCTTTTATTCTAGAATCGTATTGTTGTAAAGTAGCCTTTTTTAATAATATTTGTGAGTAATTGGCTAAAATTATCCCAAATATCAATAATAACATATAACTATTCATCTTTTGTCACCACCACAATTCCGACGATAATAATAGCTGCGCCAAGTATGTGATTCCACTGTATCGTATCTCCAAACAGGAATACTGACCAAAGCATTGACCATAGTATGATAATCCCACGGTGTGAATATGCTCTAGAAATTTCAAAGTTCTTAATGACTTGTTGCCATAGAATTGCATATCCGAATAAAAGTACAACAAGTCCGAAGTAAGCAATAAAAAATGAAATTGATGCAATAGGGAATTGAGATGCCCATTTCATGTAAACCATAATGATAGAATATATCAAGAAGGCCACATGTAAAAATACATAGTTTTTAATAGTTGGTTTCATATATTCACTCTCTTTTACTTTATATACACGTATGTAAACTCGATGTATATAATCAATATCTTCTTATTATATATAAAAGGCATATTGAAATGATTTTTGTTTATTTCTTCACATTCCAAAATATATAGTATCATGTCTTCTAATGTAAAACAATAGAAGGCAATGCGTAGCTTTAGAGCTGAAAATAATAGAGCTAGTAGAGTTAGATTTTCCACTGTTCTATAATTTGTATCGTTTTATTTGTTGCATCCATCTCTACTTGAATACCTATTGGCAAAGTAATCATTGGATGAGTATGACAACAGTCAAAATCGGCTAGAAAAGGAAGTTTTTGATTTTGTAATACTTCTAATAATATTTCGTAAGGTTTTCTATTTGTACCACAATCATCAAATTGCTCATGTTTTCCAAGGATGATACCTGAAACTTTATCAAAAACGCCGTTAATTTTAAGTAATGAAAAACTTCTTTCGATAGTAGCTGCATCTTTTGAGCTATCTTCAATAAAGAGAATGTCACCATCTTGAATAAGTGGCATATAGGGGCTACCCCAAATACCTTGTATAGTATTTAAATTCCCACCAATAATACGTCCAGTAGCTTTCCCACCAATTACTGAAATCCAATTGTTCGGTCGAAGATCTTTTTCTTTCGTTTTTTCTTCCCAATTAATAAATTCATCTGACCAAAATAACGGCTGGTTTATGTTGTAAGGAAGGTGTTGATCAGTTAATAAAGTATCCGCAAAATATTTGTATGTGCAATCTACGAAAGGCTCAAATTCACCAAAAGAAGGAACAAGTGCTGGACCATAAAATGTAGGAATTCCTGTTTTTGCATAAATTCCTAGTAATAATGCTGTTGTGTCTGAATAGCCAATCATTATTTTAGGATTCTTTTGAAAAGTCTCATAATCAATGTAAGGTAGTAATGAATTTGAATTCAGTCCCCCAATTGTCGACATGATACAAGAGACGTTAGGGTTTCTAATCAAGTCATTTAATTCCTCAGCACGCTCTTTAATGCTCCCGGAGCGATAATAATCATATTGACCTGTTAGTGAACCTTCTAATATATGAAAACCTTTCTGTTCTAAGTATAATTTTGCTCGCTCAAATCTCTTTGGAGAAGTATAGGTTACTGGTGAAGAGGGAGAGTAGATGCCAATTGTATCGCCATATTTTAATGCTTTTGGAAGTATCATTTGTATAAATCCTTTCTATTATATAGTGTTTTTGTGGTTCGATGTTATTGAATATTCTTATATTTTGTTGTTTTTAGTGTAACACATATGAAAAAGAGAACGAGGTTGAAATTATAATTGCTGTAGATGAATAAATATACTTTTTACCTTGACGATATAAAGTAATTGTTGTTATGGTTAAACATGAGTGTATAAAAGGTTGCTAAAGGAGTTTTAGAATGAAGCGGTTAAAATGGGGAAGATTAACAATCCTATTAGTAGTAATTCTGGGTATATGTTGGTTCTTTTTCCAGGGGGTTCAAAAGAGTGAAACAAAAGTAGATACTCAGCCTTTACAAGTGGCAGAGCTACCTAAAACAGGGCTATCTGAAAAAGTAGTTCCACCAAAATATATACCACCAGAAATTGATGCAAAAGCAGCTATTATTATCGATGCGAGTAATGGAGAAGTTATTTATCAAAATAATGAAAATGAAGCTGTTGCCCCTGCTAGTATGTCAAAAATGATGACAGCATATCTCGTTTTAGAGAGTATACATAATGGGAAAGTCCACTGGGAAGATCCAGTGGAAATAAGTGCAAAGTCGGCACAAACAGAGGGTGCAAAAATCCCGATGCAAGCAAATGATACATTAACTGTTAAGGACTTATATCATGCGTTAATGATTGAATCGGCTAATAATTCGGCTGTCGCTTTAGCGGAACATGTAGCTAAGACAGAAAAAAACTTTGTTCAACTTATGAATGAAAAAGCAAAGCAGTTAGAAATGTCAGATAAAGCTAAATTCGCGAATGCTTCCGGATTACAGGAGCCCGACGGAAGTGAAACAAAAATGACAGCAGCTGACGTATCGAAATTAGCGTATCATCTTATAAAAGATTACCCAGAGATATTAGAAGTGACTCACTTACGTCAAAGTCAGTTAGCATTTAATAATATTAATGTTACAAACACAAATGAGATGTTAAACAAAAATAATAAAGCTTTATATATAGAAGGAATAGACGGTTTAAAAACAGGGTTTACAGATAGCGCAGGGTATTGTTTTACAGGTACTGCAAAACAAGGCGATAATCGTGTTATTACAGTTGTTATGGGGACAAAAAGTAAAACAAAACGTTTTACAGAAACAAATAAATTAATGTCCTATGCATTTCAATTGCTTAATTAGGTGAAGAAAGAAGTAATTTAGATTGTTATAAAAATAAGACAGACAGTTTATTGACCCTTGATTTTGGTGACAATAAACTGTTTTTTTATTTTTTGACGTATAGGAAGTGAAAACTCAAGTGATATCATTTGAGTTTGTTTTTGTTTGTTGATATTATTAAGTTAAGAACTTATTAATAATAAGTTCGAGAGGCATTATATGCTTCGTACATATGATACTGCCTCAAATGAAAATTGGAGGGAATTGTAATGGCAAAAGATTTTTACTCAGCAATTGAAGACAGAAGATCTATTTACGCGATTAGTAAAGAGCAAGTAGTTTCTGATGAAAGAATTCAAGAAGTGATTTATCATGCTGTGAAACATACACCTTCGGCTTTTAATTCTCAAAGTGCAAGAGTTGTTGTATTACTAGGTGAACAACACGATAAATTATGGAATGTTACGAAAGAAACGTTACGAAAAATTGTGCCTGAAAATAATTTTGCACCTACTGAAGAGAAAATGAATGCATTTAAAAATGGCTATGGAACAGTTCTGTATTTCGAAGATAGTAAAGTAGTAGAAAGTTTGCAAGAGAACTTTGCACTATATAAAGATAATTTTCCTACATGGTCTCAGCAATCTTCTGGAATGTTGCAATTTGCGATTTGGACAGCATTAGAGATTGAAGGTTTTGGTGCTACATTGCAGCATTATAATCCGTTGATTGATGAAGAAGTAAGGAAAGAATGGGATGTACCTGCAAACTGGAAGTTAACTGCGCAAATGCCATTTGGTAAACCAGTAGTTTCTGCAGGAGATAAAGAATATCAGCCATTAGAAACTCGTGTGAAAATTTACAAATAAAATAAAAAATAGAAGGTGAACAGAGATATAATCTGTTCACCTTTTATAAGTAGTAAGGATTTTTTTTGTAGGAATTTTTCATCTGATTTTTTAATTTGTTTTTACGTGTTTCAATAGTTGATACTTTTTGTAATGTTATAATTGAAACGAATTGAAAAAAAGCATAGTACAGTTCTATATTTTTATTTATAGGATCATCTATTATGTTTTTCATAAATATATCTCCTTTTTTTTATCTCACTATTTGCGGGCAGTAAGGCTTCCATATCAAAATTCAATGCTACGTATAGAATACCGACCTGTAAAAGTTCGATTGGTTTCAGTGTGGGGTGAATAAAATTTGTATGGATTAAAATCCTACTTTATATATGATAATATAAATATCCTGGAAATTCCATGGATAGTGAAAAATAGATAGTGGGATGTGCATTTTCGTCAAATTAGAACAGAATTTTTGGAGTTAAATCTTACAAATCGTCAAATCTTTTAAAAACGATGGATAATATCAAAAATAGTTTTCTAAAAATATTATACTATTGATAAAAAAAGCATTTTTTGTCATGATAAGAGTATGCTTCATGGAAGGGACTTTACTAGAAAATACATTCTTTGCATTGTATTAGATTAATAGAGTTTTTTAAAGTGGATAGCAAAAGAAAAATATATATTAAGATAATGAATGGAATGTCGAATTTTCAATGAAATACATAAGAAATTTGAAAAAATCGTTGCAAAAACACACTGTTTAATGATAAAGTTCACATGAAGTTCACACTAAATTCACTTCAATCGTTTAAAATAAACGATGTGTGAAAAATAAAACTCTTGCTAAAAAATGGAACTGGATGAATATTTTACTTTGATAATATTGTAAAGTACTAAGTTTATAGTTTTCTCAAGAGGATAGTAGGGAAAGGAAGTAAAGACAACTTATGAAAAAAGTAATCGCAGGTTTAGCAGCAGCATCTGTAGTAGGTGTAGCAGTTCCAGGAATGGATTCTGCTCATGCACAAGTTTCAAATGATGCGCTAAAAGAAATTAATGGACAAACTCAAACTCAAACGACTGTAACTGAAACAAAAAAGGTAGAAACAACTTCTGAATTAAAATACACGGTAACAGCTGATGTATTAAATGTACGTTCAGGTGCTGGTACAGGACATGACGTTATTTCTAAAGTAAAAGCAGGTCAAGTACTTCAAGTAATTGGACAAGAAAACGGTTGGTTCAAAGTTAGTGTAAATGGTCAAACAGGTTATGTAAGTGGGGACTTCGTAACAACTGGTGGCAATAAAGGAACTACTGTTCAACAAGGAACAGGTACTTACACAGTAAACGTTTCTTCACTAAACGTACGTACAGGCCCAAGTGCATCTCATACTGTTTTAGGTTCTGTAAATAAAGGGAAAACAGTTCAAGTTGTAGGTGAAGTTCAAGATTGGTTTAAAATTAACTTCAATGGTGGAACTGGATACGTAAGTAAAGACTTCGTAACAAAAGGTGGTTCAGCTGTATCTAACGAAACTCAGCAACCAACTACAAACAACAACAACAATACTACTACAGTTCAAACTGGTGGATCATATGTTGTTAACACAGGTGCTTTAAAAGTACGTACAGGTCCAGCTACATATAACCCTGTAATTGGTGGGGTAACAAACGGTACAGTATTAAACGTTACTGGCGCTGAAAATGGTTGGTATAAAATTAACCATAACGGCCGTACAGGTTACGTAAGTGCAGACTTTGTGAAGTTTGTAAAAGGCGGAGTGAACAATGTAGTTACTGGTGGTAACGAAGGTACTAATCAAGTACAAAAACCAACAGCACCAACAGGTGGAGATACATCTTCAATCGCTGGATTCGCTAGATCTTTAAATGGTTCACCATACAGAACTGCTGGTACAACACCTGCTGGTTTTGACTGCAGTGGATTCATTCACTACGTATTAAATCAAACTGGTCATAAAGGCGCTCGTCAAACAGTTGCTGGATACTGGAGCTCTAAAACAAAAACTAGCAATCCACAACCAGGTGATTTAGTATACTTCCAAAATACTTATAAATCAGGTCCTTCTCACATGGGCGTTTACTTAGGTAATGGACAGTTCATCAGTGCAGAAAATGACGCAACTGGTGTACGCATTAGCTCTGTAAGCAACTCTTACTGGAGTAAGCACATTTTAGGTTACACAAAAGCATACTAAGAAAAAGTATTTTATATACTTTTCGTATAGAGAAAAGGCTTTCCAGGGAAACTTGGGAAGCCTTTTTCATAGTTGGATAAACTAACAGTATAGTAGTATTTATCCTGCTATTTGCGGGATAATAATCAGCGGGGGATGGACAAACCCCCGCTGATTAAAGTTTCACTTTATGTCAATTTCCCATGCAAAAACTTAGCATATAAATCATGAAAATAGTTTGGACGGAATAAGTTTGCTGCATGACCTGCTAATGGAATTTCTTTATATAAAACGTTCGGAAGAATGGACTTCAAATCAAAGAGACAAGATTTATAGAGATGATCATGTTCACCCATTACCCATAGTATAGGGTGGGGAAGTGCTTTTAATTTAGATTTCAAGTCGAATTCTAAGCGATGTCGTAATGACTCAGCAATAATGGACGAGTGTAATTGTAATCCGAAACGGTAATAAATATTTCGTGAAATAACAGCGAACGGATTTGCCCTTAGTATTCCACTTGGAAAAATAGTACTAGCATACTGAGAAAGCCAAGATGAATATTCATCACCGCGTTTTTCCCAAAATTTCTGAAAAACATTATATAAACGGGAAGGGTTATTATAATGTCCACCAATATGACAAATACTCAATACTTTTTCTGGATGCATTTGTGCAAATGTCGTAGAGATATAACAGCCATAGCTTAGAGCACAAATATGAGCCTTTTTAATTCCCTCTTTTTCATACAAGTTCAATAATTGATCTACGAGGCGCTGTATTGAAAAGTCGATAGCTTCTCCTTTATCGTCGCCGTGACCTAATAAATCATAAGTTATAATGTTGTAGGAGGCAGAAAATCGTTTATGCTCTTTTTTGAAGGCGCGGCGATTTCCAACTAATCCATGAATAAAAATGATTGTTTCCTTTTCGGAATGTTTATTTGTTTGCAAAAAGGATACTCCTTTCAATGCTGGAGATTTATATAGTGTTTTAAATTAGCTAATTGATAAAATTAGTTATATATTTTCTATGCGTAGTCTATAATTTACATAGAATAATAATAAGTACCAGGTAATAATATCAGATATTTATACTTGTTGTAAAGATGAGTTTATATGTATATTTTGTAAAATTAGAAAAAAGTGTGTTTACATTCAGTTTACATTTATAGCGTATTCTAGTTTTAGAAAGAATAGTTTTGTTTATAACGAGGAGATGAACGGCAATGGAAGTTAGGAATACAGAAAAGAAAAAAGGGAATTGGAGGCAGTTTTTACGTCTCATTCAAGATACAAATCCACTGAAAGGCATTCTTATTTTTGCATTAATAATGAGCTTACTTTCTACTGGAGCGAGTTTGTTTATTCCAATGCTGACAAAAGGTTTAGTTGATAATTTTTCACTTTCTTCAATTAGTACGGGACAAATTGTTGGATTAATTGCATTCTTTATTATTCAAACAATTGCTGCAGGATTGTCAATTTATTTACTGAATTATATTGGACAAAAAATTGTAGCTGGACTTAGAGAACGATTGTGGAAAAAGGTACTTATTTTACCAGTGTCTTATTATGATCAAAACAGAACGGGAGATACAATTAGTCGTATGACAAATGATACAGGTGTTGTTAAAACATTAATTTCTGAGCATTTGTCAAACTTATTAACAGGCGGTATCTCAATTATTGGGTCATTAATTGTATTATTTGTTTTAGACTGGAAAATGACAATTTTACTTTTAACGGTTATTCCATTATCGGTACTAATTTTAGTTCCACTTGGACGGAAAATGTATAAGATTTCAAAAGCACTTCAAGATGAAACGGCTTCTTTTACTAGTGTATTAACACAAGTACTATCAGAAATTCGTTTAGTAAAATCTTCAAATACGGAAAAAAAAGAATATGAAACAGGTAATACAGGTATCCAAAAATTATTGCAATTTGGTTTGAAAGAAGGAAAAGTGCAAGCATTAATTTCACCTGTTATGTCGTTTGTTTTAATGGCATTGCTTGTTATTATCGTAGGGTATGGTGGAATGCGAGTTTCTAGTGGTGCATTAACAACAGGTGAACTTGTAGCATTTATTTTGTATTTAGTTCAAATTATTATGCCGATGAGTCAGTTATCTATGTTCTTTACTCAGTTCCAAAAAGCAATTGGTGCAACCGAAAGAATTAATACGATTTTAGAATATGAAGTAGAAGATCATGAGACAGGTATGAATGTTACAAATGCGAAGCAGTCGATCGTTATTGAAAATGTACATTTTGAGTATAACGAAGAAGAGAAAGTGTTGGAAAATATCGATTTCACGATTGAATCTGGAAAAGTAACGGCGATTGTAGGACCAAGTGGTAGCGGAAAAACAACTTTATTCTCGCTGTTAGAACGTTTTTATGAGCCAACTAGTGGTTTCATAAAATTAGGGAAAGAACCAATTATAGCATATTCATTACAATCATGGCGACGTCAAATTGGTTACGTTTCACAAGATAGTCCGTTAATTGATGGAACGATTCGTGATAATATTTGTTACGGTGTTGAGGGTGAAGTGACGGATGAAGAAATTGAAAAAGTAGCAGCGATGGCGTATGTTGATGCGTTTATTCATGATTTACCAAGTGGATACGCAACAGAAGTTGGAGAGCGTGGTGTGAAGCTTTCTGGAGGGCAAAGACAACGAATTGCGATTGCTCGAGCGTTACTACGAAATCCGCAAATCCTTATGTTAGATGAAGCGACTTCAAGTCTTGATAGTAAATCGGAATCGGTTGTTCAGAAGGCGTTAAATAACTTAATGAAAGGTAGAACAACTTTAGTTATTGCGCATAGACTTTCTACTGTTGTAGATGCAGATAAAATTATCTTTATTGAAAAAGGGAATCTTACAGGAAGTGGCTCACATGATGAGTTATTACGGACACATGACATGTACCGTGAATTTGCAATGCAACAATTGAAAATTAAAGAAGGAGCATTATAGAATGAAAACAATCAGTGAAGGGGCACTTCACTGATTGTTGATTTTAGAGTGCCAAAAAGTATGTTAAGCAGAAAGGATATGATTCCTTGATACCCAAAATTTTAATTGTAGATGATGATCCGCACATTAGAGAACTTGTTTCTTTATTTTTGGAACGAGAAGGTTTTCAAACATATGAGGCCGTTGATGGATTAGATGCTCTTCGAAAAATAGAAGAAGTGAAAGTCGATATGGCGATTCTTGATATTATGATGCCAAATATGGATGGGTTTGATTTATGTTATGAATTAAGAAAATACTATGATATCCCAATTCTTATGCTGACTGCTAAAGGTGAAACATCTCAAAAAGTAAAAGGATTTCACCTCGGAACAGATGATTATCTTGTAAAACCATTTGATCCTTTAGAATTAGTTGTGAGAGTGAAGGCATTATTGAAGCGTTACCAAATTACAGTATCGCAATCTATTCAAGTTGGGAATGTACTGTTAAATCGTAAAACATTTGAAGTTAACGCCGGAGAACAAACGGTGACGCTGCCGCTAAAAGAATTTGAGTTGCTCTTTACATTAGGATCTAAAGCGGGAAGAACTTGTTCAAGAGAGCAATTAATTGAAGACGTATGGGGATATGATTTTGAAGGGAATGAACGCACGCTAGACGTTCATATTAATCGGCTGCGTGAAAAGTTTCAAGAAGAGCTATCGAAATTTAGTATAAGGACGATAAGGGGCTTAGGGTATCGCTTAGAGGTAAGTAAATGAGAAAAAGAGAAAGAATGAGTAAGTTGAAGATGCTGAAAGTAATTGGAGCGGTAATAGCACTCTTTTCTTTTCTCACTATAATCTGGTCTATCGCCTTTTTTGTATCGTCTAGTCTAATGAAAGCTTTTGAAATAAACGTATCGCCTTTTATTAGTTTTCTAATTAGTGATATGGTCGGCTTTGTTTTTATTGTTCTTATTTGGACATTAATCGGGATTTTAATGAGACCGAAGCGAGAGGCGATGATTTGGACGATCATTGAACCGATACAAAAAATTGCAAAAGGGGACTTCTCTGTAAAAATACGGAATGAAGAAAAGTATGATGGCGAAATTGGTGTGCTTGTAAAAAGTATTAACGATATGACGGATGAACTTAATGCAATGGAGAAAATGAGACAAGAATTTGTATCGAATGTTTCTCATGAAATACAGTCGCCATTAACATCTATTAAGGGATTTGCTCGAGCGCTACAAGATGATAATCTACCAGTTGAAAAAAGAAAACATTATCTTACTATTATTGAAACTGAAACAACGCGATTATCTAAATTGAGTCAAAATTTATTGAAGCTAACACTTTTAGAGTCAGAGGAGTATTCACCAGAAAGAGCCACTTATCGATTAGATCAACAGTTGAAACAAATTGTGTTAAATAGTGAGCCTCTTTGGGATGAAAAAGGACTTGAGTTAGATCTCGATATGGATAAAGTGTGTGTTACTGCAGACAAAGAAAGTATGAGCCAAGTATGGATTAATTTAATTCATAACAGTATTAAATTCACACCAAATGGTGGCACGATTACAATTCATTTAAAAGAACATAAGGAATTCTTAGAAGTAAGTATTCATGATACGGGAATTGGTATATCCGAAGAACAGAAGCAACATATTTTTGAACGTTTTTATAAAGCGGATTCTTCACGAAACCGTGCTTATGGAGGAAGTGGATTAGGTCTAGCAATTGTAAAAAAAGTACTCGACCTTCATCAAGGAAAAATAAAAGTTGAGAGTGTAGAAGGAAATGGTACAGAATTTATTGTGCGTATTCCAAATCATGAAGAAAAATAGTGTTAGAAGGAGGCCTTCTAACACTATTTTTCTTTGAAAATGCATTTACCATTACTATAGTTACCTATAAGTAACCTACGCACATAAAAGTGCATCATTGCCTTTTTACATAAACATAGATACACTTTTAATATAATAAACAACTGAGAAGATTAAGGAGTGTTACACTTGGCAGAATTATTACAAGGAAAAAATGCTTTAATTACAGGAGCAGGTAGAGGGATTGGTCGCGCTGTAGCGATCGCATTAGCGAAAGAAGGCGTAAATGTTGGTCTTTTAGCTCGTTCAGAAGAAAACTTAAAAGCAGTTGCGAAAGAAGTAGAAGCAGAAGGCGTAAAAGCTGTTATTGCGACTGCTGACGTATCTTCATATGAAGAGGTAACTACTGCAATTGAAACATTAAAAAACGGTTTAGGATCTATCGATATTTTAATTAATAACGCTGGTATTTCTAAATTCGGTAAGTTTTTAGAATTAGACGTTGCTGATTGGGAAAAAATCATTCAAGTAAACTTAATGGGTGTATACTATGCAACTCGTGCAGCTTTACCAAGTATGATTGAACAACAATCTGGTGATATTATTAATATTTCATCTACAGCAGGACAAAAAGGTGCACCTGTAACAAGTGCATATAGTGCTTCTAAATTTGGTGTTCTTGGTTTAACAGAATCGTTAGCAATGGAAGTTCGTAAACATAATATCCGTGTAACTGCTTTAACTCCAAGTACAGTAGCAACTGACATGGCTGTAGACTTAGGATTAACTGATGGAAACCCTGATAAAGTAATGCAAGCGGAAGATATTGCAGAGTTTATCGTAGCGCAGCTGAAATTAAATAAACGTACATTTATTAAATCAGCAGGACTTTGGTCTACTAATCCGTAAGGGATAAATTTATAAACAAAAGAAGGGATATCTATTCTGTAATGGAGTGGGTGTCCCTTCTTTCTTTTTGTTTATAGGACAGAATTTTTGGTATAATCAAATATAAATGGTAGAAAAGCATTGGGAAATTGAAGGAGATGGTATTTACATGAGTACAATTGAGAAATGGACGGCTGTTGATCAATATATGAGTGATGTATTAATACCAAAAGATTCTACATTAGAAGAAGTTCTTCAAGCAAATGCTTCAGCTAATTTGCCGGCACATGATGTATCGCCAACTCAAGGGAAGTTTTTACAACTATTAGTACAAATCCAAGGAGCTCGTAACATTTTAGAAATTGGCACTCTAGGCGGATATAGTACAATATGGCTTGCAAGAGCATTGCCATCTGGAGGGCGAATTGTTACATTAGAAGCAAGTGAAAAGCATGCTGAAATTGCACGGAGCAATATTGAGCGTGCCAATTTGAATGATAGAATTGAAATACGATTAGGATTAGCGTTAGATTCTTTAAAACAAATAGAAAATGAGAAGTATGAACCATTTGATTTTATTTTCATAGATGCGGATAAACAAAATAACCCTGCTTATTTTGAATGGGCACTGAAACTATCACGCCCTGGTACTGTAATTATTGGGGATAACGTAGTACGTGAAGGAGAAGTTATTGACAATACTAGCAGCGATTCTCGTGTACAAGGGATACGTCGTTTCTATGAGATAATAGCTGCTGAGCCACGTGTAAGTGCTACAGCGCTTCAAACTGTCGGAAGTAAAGGATACGATGGATTTGTAATGGCAGTCGTTAAAGAATGATGTAAGGAGATAAGTGGAATGAAAAAGATGTTTGAACAATTATAACGTGTATCGTGTACAACGCAGTTAGCTCGTGGCCCTCCGATATACATAACGCTATATGTTATATTAAAAAATTGGAGGTTGTGAGTAGATGAGAACGGAAAAAGAAATGCTAGACTTAATTATAAATACAGCAAAAGAGGATGAAAGAATTCGAGCTGTCATCATGAATGGGTCACGTGTGAATCCAAATGTGAAAAAAGATTGTTTTCAAGACTATGATATTATTTATGTTGTAAAAGATATACAATCTTTTACGTGTAATCATAGTTGGATTAATAGATTTGGAGAAATAATGATTGTGCAAATGCCGGAAGAAATGTCGTTAGTTCCAGCGGATGAAGACGGGAAATTTCCGTATTTAATGCAGTTTATGGATGGAAACCGGATTGATTTAATGCTAGTTCCAGTGGATTTAATAAATAAATTTATTGGACAGGATAGTTTAAGTAAATTGCTACTTGATAAAGATAATTGTATTGGCGAGTTTGCACCAGCAAACGATAATGATTACACGATAAAAAAGCCTACAGAAAAAGAGTTTTTGGATTGCTGTAATGAATTTTGGTGGTGCAGTACAAATGTAGGAAAAGGATTGTGGCGCGAGGAACTTTCTTATGCGAAAGGGATGCTTGAAGGCCCTGTACGGGATATGTTGGTTGTAATGCTAGAGTGGCATATCGGTATGAAAACAGAGTTTACAGTTAATGCTGGGAAGTTTGGAAAGCATTTCGAACAATATGTTGAAAAAGATGTCTGGGAGCAGTTTAAAAGGACATTTTCAAATGCAGAATATGAAAACATTTGGGATTCATTTTTCGTAATGGGTGATTTATTTAGGAAAGTTGCGAACGAAATTGCTAACACTTATGAATATCAATATTCGCAAGATGCCGATGACAAAGTGTCGAGTTATTTAAAGCATGTAAGAAAATTACCGAAAGATAGTAAAGTAATTTATTAAGTATATAAGTCAATAAGACTGTCTTAATTACGGACAGTCTTATTTTTGTTCATGAATAAGAATTTCTCTAACAAAGTGCAGCTGAATCACATATGAAATTTTAGGGAGGTTTTTATCATGTATTATTTTTATTCACCAGAAATGTTCGTTCCATTTCCTTTGGGGCTAGAACGCAATATTTCGTATGCTTATATGCCATATCATTCATTTTATTATGGAAACTATGTAAATGCGACGCCATACGCATTACATGTTCCTCAAAATTATGAAGCCGAAATGAAAGAAGAGGATCGAGGGTCATGGACACCATTTTCGTGGACCGAAAAATATGCGTATGCATTTTCAGGACCATACAATAAAGCAGAAGTGGCTCTTACATTTGATGATGGACCAGATTTAGTATTTACGCCAAAAATTTTAGATAAGTTAAAACAACATAATGTAAAAGCTACTTTTTTCCTGCTTGGTGAAAATGCAGAAAGGTATCCAAATGTAGTAAAGCGTATCGCTAATGAAGGGCATGTAATTGGTAATCATACGTATAGTCATCCGAATTTAGCGAAAGTAAATGAGGCTGAGTACCATAATCAAATTATAAAAACGGAAGAAATATTAAATCGTTTAGCTGGTTATGCACCGAAGTTTATACGTCCGCCGTACGGTGAAATACTTGAAAATCAATTGAAGTGGGCGACAGAACAAAATTTTATGATTGTACAGTGGAGTGTTGATACGGTTGATTGGAAAGGTGTAAGTGCTGATACAATTACAAATAATGTGTTAGGGAATTCATTTCCAGGTAGTGTTATACTTCAACATTCAACTCCAGGTGGACATTTACAAGGATCAGTAGAGGCGCTAGACAAAATCATTCCACAGTTAAAAACGAAAGGAGCGCGTTTTGTAACACTTCCAAGTATGTTCCAGACATCTAAAGAGAGAAAGTGAAAATGTTAATAATTGGAACATGTAAAGTTATATAGTATAATGAAAGTGTAAGTTAGGAGGTGGATATGATTGATGTATGCACTAGTAAACATAGGAATAAGCATATTGATAGGTATTATATTTATACTTGCCGCACTTATTCTTCAAAAAAATCCACCAACGGATATTAACGCAGCATACGGTTACCGTACGAAACGATCAATGAAAAATAAGGAATTATGGGATGCGGGTAACAAGTATAGTGCAGAAGTGATGAATCAAAATGGATTTATTATGATGTTAATTGGAAGTGTTATTAGTATATTGTTTAGATATCCCCATACAACAGCAGTGATTATGGCTGTCATGCTATTGTTAATTATACGTTTAATCATACGAGTAGAGAAAAGCTTAAAGAAACTTGAGAAATAATGGAAAAAACATGACTCCCGAGTATTATTAGCTGGGAGTCATGTTTTATTTACAAACTATTATTTTTTAGCAATTCTTTGCCTTGTTCTACAACAAATTCATAGTATTCAAGATCATACGGATAAATATCTTCAAATGTTATTGTTATCGGTTTACTGTTTAGAGCAGAAATAGTCGTTATAGATGAAATATCCCTTTTTAATAGTTGTAGAAAAGAAGTTGCATGTACTTTCATCACATCGTCTACTTCTTCACCTGGTGCAAATGGAAGTGGCTTTATTACATTGTGAAAATACATATGACAAAACTCACGATCAGTAAGGTTTGAAATTTCATAATCTATTTTATAGATTCCTTTGTATGTTAAATCAGCCGTTTGGAAGGAAAGACCCAATTCTTCCTCAATTTCACGTAGACCGCCAATTTGTACATCTTCATCATGCATAATATGTCCGGCGGATGTAATATCCCATATACCTGGAGCTTCTTTTTTATTTTTAGAGCGTAATTGGAAATATAAGAACATATCCTCAGCATCTTTTTCTACAAACCAGCAATGAAATGTTTCGTGCCAATCACCGTCACGATGCACGTCATCACGTAATTTCTTTCCAAGTGTATTTCTTTCAGGATCAAATATTGTTAACCACTCTGTCATTTAAATTCCCCTTTCTGCAAATTTTATTATACAATATTTGTATTGAATTTTGGGAAAATAAAGAAAAAGGAGTGATTATTAGTGAAGATAGAGAGTAAGAAAATAAAATCAATAATTTCAACTGAGGAAGAATTACGACAAATATTAGGGCAACCAAGTGAGCGAGCTTTGAAAAAAGTTATTTCATCACTAGATCACCATTGCGTAGATTTTCTGTCTAAATCTCCTTTTCTAGTATTATCTACTGCAAATAAATTAGGAGAGTGTGATGCTTCGCCGAGAGGAGACGCACCTGGATTTGTATATGTATTAAATAATAATAAAATTATCATTCCAGAAAGGCCGGGCAATCGTCGTATAGATTCAATTTTAAATATTATTTCAAATCCAAATGTAGGGTTAATCTTTTTTATTCCTGGTCTTGGGGAAACACTCCGAATAAACGGTACAGCATATATTACAAACGATGAAGAAATTTTGAAAGAAATGCAGGCGAATGGACGTAATCCGTTACTTGGAATTGTTGTTGAGATAGAGGAGTGCTATATCCATTGTGCAAAAGCTTTTATACGTTCAAAAATGTGGGATCCAGAATCGTGGTTAAATAAAAAAGAGCTACCTTCAGCAGCGAAGATGTTATTAGAGCATGCGAAAGTGAATGCTTCAGAAGAGGATGTTGCGCGTTCTTTAGAAGAAAGTTATACGAAAAGATTGTATTAAAAATTTTTTATAAATATAGTTTTAGGAAGTGGGAGGCTTCTCGTTTTAGAATGAATTATTTATATATGAACTGCTGATTTACAAGTTAGAAATTTAAAATATAGGTAATAAGAGAAGTCTTTGTAAAATGTTATTGTGAAATATAATAAAAAAGTATCTTTAAAATAGTGAGTGAAAATAGGCTTGCTTTTTAAAATTTTCATAACTATAATAAATTAACAAATAGACATGAACGAAAAAGTAACGATAAGGACATGAGATGATTTTTACGGTTTACAGAGAGGGAAGCCAAGGCTGTGAGTTTCCTAACACGAAAAATGATTTTACCACCTTTGAACTTCAATAGTGAACGAGTAATCTAGTAATTATTGACGGTATCAGCCGTTATCTGAACTTGAGCAATCTAGAAGGAAATAAGTCTAGGTTGGAACAAGGGTGGAACCACGAAAACACATTCGTCCCTTTCCTAGGGATGAGTGTGTTTTTTTATAACTTTAGAGATTGAAAATTTAAAATGATTAAAAAATATATTGATTTTGTTTTTTATGCGAGTATAATGAGTTAACAAATATATATGAACGAAAAAGTAACGATAAGGACATGAAATCATTTTTACGGTTTACAGAGAGGGAAGCCAAGGCTGTGAGCTTCCTAACACGAGAAATGATCTTACCACCTTTGAACTTCAATAGTGAACGAGTAATCTAGTAATTATTGACGGTATCAGCCGTTATCTGAACTTGAGCAATCTAGAAGAAAATAATTCCAGGTTGAAACAAGGGTGGAACCACGAAAACACATTCGTCCCTTTCCTAGGGATGAGTGTGTTTTTTTATCCCGCATTAACGGTCAGTAAGACTCCCATCTCAAAATTTGGCGGATACGAGGGAGTAAGATGGGAGATCAACTGTCCGTAAAAGCCCGATTGGTTCAACTAATAATCAGTGAGGAATGGACAAAATCCCAACTGATTAAAGTTTCACTTTATTACTTTGAAAGGAGGTGCGGTAACATGAAACGATTAGTATGTACGGAAATAACCACCACCTGCATGATTAAAAAGCAGAGTAAGGTGATTCATAGGTGTAACAATTAAACTATTTAGGAGGAGATTAGAAGATGAATAATGTTATTAATGTTGGGGTATTAGGGTTAGGTACTGTCGGAAGTGGTGTTGTCCATATTTTGAAAGAACATTATCGAAAGATCGCTCTTGATACAGGATATGAAGTAAAGGTAAAGACAGTCGTTGTACGTGATTTGGAAAAAGTACGTGATGTTTGCATTGATGGAATCGTAGTAACAAGTAATGTCGATGAAGTTCTAAATGATTCAAATATTGATATTGTAGTAGAGGTAATGGGCGGAATTGAAGAAGCGAAAGAGCATATTGTTAAGGCTTTACAAAGTAAGAAACATGTCGTAACAGCAAATAAAGATTTAATGGCCGTATACGGTGCGGAGCTTTTGCAACTGGCAAATAAAAATGAATGTGATTTGTGTTATGAAGCAAGTGTAGCGGGTGGGATTCCGATATTAAGAGGATTAACAGATGGGCTAGCGTCAGATCAAATTGAAAAAATAATGGGAATCGTAAATGGAACAACAAATTACATGTTAACAAAGATGAGTCAAAATGGATGGTCGTATGAAGAGGCTTTACAGGAGGCACAAAAATTAGGTTTCGCAGAATCCGATCCAACAGCGGATGTAGATGGGCTAGATGCTGCGAGAAAGGTAGCAATTCTTGCAAACTTAGGTTTTTCGATGAATGTTTCTTTAGATGATGTTCAAGTTAGAGGTATTCGAAAGGTTGAAAAAGAAGATTTAGAGATGGCCGAAAAATTAGGATTTACTATGAAATTAATTGGTAAAGCTGAAAAACAAGGATCATCCATTCACTTAAGTGTAGAACCGACTTTATTACCAAACCATCATCCGTTATCAAATGTTAATAATGAATTCAATGCGGTGTATGTTCACGGTCAAGCAGTAGGAGAAGTGATGTTTTACGGACCTGGAGCTGGGAAGTTACCAACTGGTTCTGCTGTAGTAAGTGACATTATTTCAATCGTTAAAAATATGAATCAAGTTCCGAAAAATAAAAGTGTATTAAAAGAACCAGAACCGTACGAATTACAAGGAGATGAAGAAGTAGTTTCGAAATATTTCTTACGTATTTCATTACGAGATGAGCCTGGGATGTTGCAAAAAATAACAGAATGTTTCGTTAGTTATTCTGTAAGTTTAAAAGAGGTTATCCAATTACCTTTGAATCGTGAACTTGCAGAAGTCGTTGTAGTGACACATCACACTTCAAAATATCAATTCGAACGAGTTTTAGGAGCGATAGAAGCTGTCGCAAGTGAAATAAACAGCTACTACATTATTGAGGAGGAAAAACAATATGTATAAAGGACTATTAAACCAGTACGCTTCTTATTTACCGGTGAATGAAAACACACCTGATGTCAGCTTAATGGAAGGAAATACACCCCTTATTCCATTATTAAATATATCAAAACAATTAGGGATTCAGTTATACGGAAAGTATGAAGGAGCGAATCCAACAGGTTCTTTTAAAGACCGTGGTATGGTAATGGCAGTTGCAAAAGCGAAAGAAGAAGGGGCAGAGGCAATCATTTGTGCATCTACAGGTAATACATCGGCATCGGCTGCAGCTTATGCGGCACGCCTCGGAATGAAATGTATTATCGTAATACCAGAAGGAAAGATTGCGCATGGGAAATTAGCACAAGCAGTTGCTTATGGAGCGGAGATTATTTCAATAGAAGGGAATTTCGATGATGCACTTAGAGCTGTAAGAAACATTGCTGCGGAAGAGCCGATTACATTAGTAAACTCAGTGAATCCTTATCGAATTGAAGGGCAAAAAACAGCAGCGTTTGAAATTTGTGACCAGTTGCAAAAAGCGCCAGATGTTCTGGCTATACCTGTTGGGAATGCTGGAAATATTACAGCATACTGGAAAGGGTTCTGTGAATATGAGAAAGAAAAAGGTTATAAGAAACCAAGAATTCATGGATTTGAAGCGGAAGGAGCAGCGGCAATTGTAAAAGGACATGTAATTGAGGCGCCTGAAACGGTTGCAACAGCGATTCGCATCGGTAATCCGGCAAGTTGGTCATATGCAGTAGAGGCTGCCGAGCAGTCTAATGGTGAAATAGATATGGTATCAGATGAAGAAATTTTAAACGCGTATAGATTGTTAGCAAAAACGGAAGGAGTTTTTGCTGAACCAGGATCAAATGCTTCATTAGCCGGCGTAATTAAACATGTTCAATCTGGAAAAATCAAAAAAGGCGAAACAGTTGTTGCGGTATTAACTGGAAATGGTTTGAAAGATCCTGATATCGCTATCTCTTCTAATAAATTAGACATTGCAAGTGTTTCAAATAATATAGAACAAATTAAAGATCATATAAAAGGGGTGATTATGTCGTGATACCAGTAAGAGTTCGTGTCCCTGCTAGTACAGCAAATGTTGGACCTGGATTTGATTCAGTAGGAATAGCATTGTCATTATATTTAGATGTGCTGGTAAAGGCGGAAGCGGATAAATGGCAAGTAATCCATTCCTTTGAAGATTCAATTCCAACAGACGATAAAAATTTAATTGTTAGCACGGCATGTAAAGTATGTCCTTCTTTATCACCCCATATAATAGAAGTTACTAGTAATATTCCGCTGACAAGAGGGCTAGGAAGTAGCGCATCAGCGATTGTAGCAGGAATAGAGCTTGCGAATCAACTTGGAAATTTACATTTAACAACTGATCAAAAGGTTCAAATTGCTACAAATTTTGAAGGGCATCCAGATAATGTTGCTGCTTCTATTTTAGGTGGAACTGTAATCGGAGCACTTGATGGAAAGAATGTTTCGGTTGTAAGAATTGAAAGTAAGGAATTAGGCGTAATTTCTCTTATTCCAAATGAAGAGCTAAATACAGATGAAAGCCGATCTGTATTACCAGAGATGTTTCCGTTTCATGAAGCAGTTAAAGCTAGTGCGATAAGCAACGTATTAGTAGCTGCGTTATGTCAAAAGAAGTGGGAAGTTGTAGGTGAAATGATGGAACGAGATCATTTCCACGAGCCATATCGTTTAGAACTTGTACCGTTATTACCATCAATTCGTAAATGTGCAAAGGAATTTGGAGCATATGGCACAGCGCTTAGTGGTGCGGGACCATCCATTTTTATTTTAACTCCGTACGAGAAGCGTAAAGAAATAGCTGACCAATTAGCGAGAGTATTTGCAGCTATGAAAGTATGTGAGCTTGAAATTGATCATAAAGGGATTACTGTAAATAAGGAAGAACATATTGGATTATAAAGAAAGCTAGCATCGCTAGCTTTCTTTACGTTATGGAGAATCTATTTTAAAGGGGATTTTTCGGAATGAACATTAATTTTAGAGGTGATTATATGAGTTCAAAAGAGTCACCAGAAGAAAAAAGAGAACGCATGAGACAAGGTGAATTGAAAAATAATCCTACCGGTTCTTTGAATGATGGACTCAACAGGGCGGAATCAGGTAGCCCCGCTGATATGACAGGTGGTATGAATTGGAAAGGTACAGGGATATTAATTTTAGTGCTAGTTTTAGGATATATTATATATAGTTACTTTTTCAGTTAAGGAAAGCTTGATGGAATTTAGATTTGCTTGATCTAATTATTAGTGAGAATAAAAAAACAAGGATTAAAGTCCCACTGTATTACATATTTTCTTTAAACAGATTATAGTTATACGTAAATTTTTTTTGCTCATAATAGAGCTAGCATAATGCTAGCTCTATTATTTTTTTGCCATATTCCTGTAACAAACCTCCTGTATATTCATTGGTGGAGGTGCAGAAGATGAAAAAAATGATAGCGATATGTCTTCTTACAACATTGTCATTTTCGACTTTAGTCGGGTGTGATGTAAAAGGTAATGATGCTTTACAAGAGTCTAAAATAAAGAAAGCGACGTATAAAGATTTTACTTACGATGTAAATCCTGAGACTTTTACGTTAACTGTAGAACATGATGGTGTAAAAGAACAGGCATCACAACCGTTACCCAAAATGAAGGTATCGAATTTGAAAAAAGACAAGGATCATACATCATGGGAATATCCGGATCAAAAAGTAAAAGTAAATTTAGAAAAGAAAAAAGACCACTTAAATATTGAAGTGGAATCGACTGGTGCAGAAAGTTTTACATGGCCAAAAGTGCAAGCTGAAAATTATACACTTCCGTTATGGGAAGGTAAGCAAATTCCGAGTAATGATGAGAATTGGAAGAAGTTTTTAAAGGATGATGCATATTCATTTGCTGAATCATTTTCTATGAAGTTTTTTGCATTAAATGGTTCTAAATATTCGATCGTATATATTGCGAACAATATGTTTAATAATGAATTGAAATTTCATTCAGATCCGAAAATAGGGTTTGATTTTACACATGAATTCCCGAGTATAAATAAAAATAAAACATATGGATTTCAATTATATGTGACAAATAATGATGCAGTAAGTATTGCTAAACTGTATAAGGATAATATTATTGAAAAAGGTGAATTTAAAACATTACAAGAAAAGGCTAGAAAAAACAAAGAAATTGAAAAACTTTACGGTGCAGCTCATTTTTATTTTTGGAATCAAAATGGTTTATCAGAAAGTAACGTAAATTGGCCAAAGCTAAGGGAGCAAATAAATAGACCGCTGTTTAGCCATATAAAAGAGCTTATTCAAAAGAATAGTTCAGAGCCTGGAGAACTGAATGTATTTGAACAAGTAAGTAAACAAGATTTCATTGATAAATATCAAAAAAATGTTATTTTGCGTTATGTAAACGAAGTATTATCAATGGAGGAATTGTATAAAGAGGATATTTTCCCGAAAGTTGATCAGGAGGCTAGTGAGTTATTAAAAAAAGGTGTAGATCACTTATCGAAGATGGAATTATATAACTTAAATAAGCATTTATTAAAGTCGATACTTGGTGATGCGGTTGAAGAAGTAAGTAAATGGGGTAACGCAGATGGAACAAATATTATAAAAGAAATGAAAGAAGCAGGAATAGACAAAGCATGGATTGGTCTCCCGAACTGGGAACAAGGATATATGCAGCCTAATTTTGTTACAGAAGCTAAGAAAACGGGATATTTAGTTGGTCCGTATGATTCTTATCATTCTATTCATGAAAAAGGTGATAAAAATTGGAACACAGCTTCCTTTAATGATCCAACGTTATATGAAGAGGGTACTGTAACGAAGAAAAATGGAGAAAAAGTACAAGGGTTTCTAGGTAGAGGCCGAAAATTAAATCCGACATTATCACTTCCTAGTGTAAAAGAGCGAATGAACGATATATTACAAAATGGCCCGAAATATAATTCATGGTTTATTGATTGTGACGCGACGGGTGAAATTTATGATGACTATTCGGCAAAACATGTAACGACACAAGAACAAGATTTAAAAGCACGATTAAAACGAATGGATTACATTGCGCAAGAAAAAGGTATGGTAGTTGGCTCTGAGGGCGGAAATGATTTTGCAAGTAGTACGATTGCATTTGCTCATGGAATTGAAACACCAGTTATTAAGTGGGACGATGAAGATATGAGAAAAAATAAAACAAGCCCGTATTATGTCGGTGGATATTGGTCACCAAATCAAAATGTTCCAGAAAAATATGCAAAACAAGTACCGTTAAAAGAAGAATATAAGCAAGTATATATAAATCCAGTATATTCGGTGCCATTATATAAACTAGTATACAATGATTCGGTTATTACAACGCACCACTGGGAATGGGGAAGTTTGAAGGTAAAGGACGAGGTTGGAAATCGTATGTTATATGAGTTATTGTATAATGTTCCTCCGTTGTACCATTTAGATGAAGTAGAGTGGAATAAGCATAAAAAAGAAATTACAGAGCATCTGAAAGCTTGGAATGATGTTCATGAAAAGGCAGTAAAAGAAGAAATGACGAACTTTGCATATTTGTCAGAAGATAAGCTAGTACAATCTACTTCATATGGAAAAGATATTAAAATCATTGTGAATTTCTCAAATAAAGATGTAGAAATAGAAAAAACGAAAATAAAAGCAAAGTCAGCTTTAATTAATAATAATGGGAAGCAAATGATATACACACCAAATGAGAAATAATAAAGTGAAACTTTAATCAGTGGGGGATTTATCCCTCACTGATTATTAGTCATCACCAATCAAGATGGTACGGCACAAACTTGATTCTTTATTCTTGCTAAATTGTGAGGTGAAAATCTTACTACCTGCAAATAACAGAATAATAAATATGTGAATTTGAATATTCCGAAGTATTGGATTTTTTAAGTTGATAAATAGTGACTTGCCAAAAATAAGCACAAGAGTATAATGTGAAATGAAATACATGTTGGATTCATGAAGTAACCTTACAAAAATGTAAGGTAATTGAAAGGAAATTCAATATGAAGATTACTAGACATACATTATACTAGGAAAAGAGAAAGAGAGGAGAATGAACATGGGCTCTGAATTAGAACAAGATACGAGAAGCAGTAAAAAACGTTCTAAAAGAAAATCAATAAAATGGTTCATTTTAATTCCATTTTTCCTACTTGTTTTTGGAGGAGTAGGATATGGATCGTTTATATATAACAAAGCAAAAGCTGTTGTAAGTGATGCATATGCAAAAATTGATAAGTCATCAAAAAGGGACAAAGAAGTGGAACCTTTAAAGGATAATATTTCGATTTTAATCATGGGTGTCGATGGAAGCGAAATGAGAAAAAGCCAATATGGTGAAGCGGTTCGAACAGATGCACTTTTATTAGCGACAATTAATAAAGATGATAAGTCAGTTAAATTAGTAAGTATTCCGCGTGATTCACGCGTTTATATTCCATCTAGAAAAAAATTAGATAAAATTACACACGCACATGTATTTGGTGGTGTTGAAAGTACACGAGATACAGTGGAAAGATTTTTAAATGTACCAGTTGATTATTATGTGAAGTTTAACTTTGAGTCATTTGTACAAATTGTAGATTCAATTGGTGGTATTGATATTGATGTACCTGTTACTTTCACTGAACAAGATAGTAAAGACCAAGCAGGTATGATTCATTTAGAAAAAGGTTACCAACATTTAAATGGTGAACAAGCACTTGCACTTGCGAGAACGCGTAAAATTGACAGTGATACAATGCGTGGTCAAAGACAACAACTTGTAATTGAAGCAATTGCGAAAAAAGCAATGTCTGTTCAATCTATTAGTAAAATGGGCTCTTTACTTGATGCAGTTGATAAAAATATGAAAACAAACTTAACGTTTGATGATATGCTTGCTATTACGAAAAATATGGCAGGCTCTGATTTGCAAATGGAAAAGATGCAAATAGAAGGAACGGATAAACGTATTGGTGGTATTTATTATTACATTCCAAATGAAAAGAATGTAAAAGATATTTCGGATAAGTTAAATGCGCATTTAGGTGTTACACCAAAACCAAATCGAAATGAATAAGTATAAAAAAAGGTTGGCCTCAGCCAATCTTTTTTTATGGAAATGGACTGCTTCATTTATTTTTAGTAGAAGGGCTACTAGTTTTTTCACGTCTACAGTTAAATCATTTTAATTTATATAAACAAAAGGTGCAATTGTACGATATACTAGAGGAAAGAATTTGGTAATTAACTCCTAAAATAGAGAAAATAAATTCATCTCATTGCAAGTTGAAAGCGAATTGAATTGATGGAAGATCAAACAGGTTAAAACAAATCTTCTTGAAAGTTGTACATAGTGCAATCAAGAATTGGTATGAAAAGAATAAAGAGCTTGTTGAGGCAGGAACAACAATTTTGATAAAACTCCCATTATAATTCATATTTTAGATTGTTTATATAGTGTAATAAAATAAATAGATGTATAATTATATTGGGTGATGTATATATAAGATTAATAGGGAGAGGAATTCGATAGAATGGAAAAGGCTTTTAAAATTAAACGAGTTGCAGTTGTTTCAGTAGCGATTGCAATAGTAGCTATTGGGTATTTCATGTTTCAATCTATTACTTCACCAGCAAAAGCTGTTGCGAAGCAAGAAAATATAGTGCAGCTTGCAAGTGAACAACAGAAAGTTGAAATGAATAAAACGGCGCCAAGTCGTTTTAACGGAATGGAAAGAAAAGTTGCTTATCTTACATTTGATGATGGGCCAGGAAAATATACGGCTGAATTATTAAATATGTTAAAACAGCATGATGCGAAGGCGACATTCTTTTTAATTGGTGCGAATGTAAAACAGTTTCCTGATTTAGTAAAACGTGAAAATGCAGAAGGACATTATGTTGGAATGCATAGTATGACACACAATTTTGCGAAGTTATATAAAAATGGCGAATATGTTAATGAAATGAAAGAAGATCAAAGCTTAATCGCAAATATTATTGGAAAATCACCTCAATTAACACGTCCACCATACGGGTCGAAGCCTGGTTTAAATGAAGACCTTCGAAACAAAGTAGTAGAGGGTGGTCTTAAAGTGTGGGACTGGACAATTGACTCTTTAGACTGGAAATACAATAAAGTACCAGTGGATGCAGCGGCAGCGCAAATCGCTCAAAATGTATTAGCTGGTGCAACAAAACCGCAAGAAGTCATTTTAATGCATGACATTCACCCGCAATCAGTTGCTGCTGTGCCAGCAATTTTAAAGGGTCTAAAAGAAAAAGGTTATGAGTTTGAAGCATATCATGAAGAGAATCACTTCCCCGTGAACCTCTGGCATGATAACCGTATGTAATGGAGGAATTGAAGTTGAAATATGGAAAAGTAGCAGTAGTTGGAGCATTATCAGTAGGATTATTATCAGGTTGTTTCGGTGAAAAGCCAGAAGAAAATTTATTTACGGCTTTTGAAGCAGCATCTACACAAGAAAAATCTTTAGCAGATGACACAAAAAAATTAGAGAAGTTAGAAAAGCAAGGACAAGAACTTTATTCTCAAATTTTACAAGAAGGTAAAGAGCATAATGAAGCAGTTTCAAAGAAAATAGAGCAAGCTACTGCAAATGTAGACGAGCGTGAAAAAGTATTGAAAAACGAGAAGGAACAGTTAGAAAAAGCGCAGAAAGAAACGACACCCGTTCAAAAAAATATTGAAAAACTCGAAGATAAGAAATTACAAAAACAAGCAAAAACAGTAGAAGAATCGTATAAAAATCGTTATGATGCCTTCCAAAAGATGAATGAGAATTACACGAAGGCGTTAGCGACTGAAAAAGAACTGTATGAAAAATTAAAAGTAAAAGAAACGAAGTTAAAAGAAATTGGTGAAAAAGTTAAAACTGTTAATGAGTTAAATGTGGAAGCACAAAAGGCGAAAGAACAATTTAATAAACATACAAAAGAGTATAATGATAATAAGTTAGCATTTTATAAAGATGCACAAATTAAAATTAAAGAACAAAAATAAAGAAAGACCTTAATTATAATAAAAAGCCGGGGAAACATTGTCAAAAATGTTTTTTCGGTTTTTTACTTTAAATGAATAGAAAAGACTGGAATTGATATCATAAAAGAGTTATAGTGGATTGTTCCAAGGGAAACATTGTAAAGTAAGGAGAATGAAATATGTCATATGAATTTTTATTCAAATTAGGTTTAGCACTCTTTTTAGGATTATTCATCGGAATAGATAGGCAGCTAAAGAATAAACCGCTTGGTGTGAAAACAAGTATGGTTATTTCCGTAGCGAGTTGTTTAATTACAATGGTTTCAATTGAATCAGTGAATGTTTATTCTGTACCGGGTCATACAAACATGGACCCAATGCGTCTCGCCGCTCAAATTGTTAGTGGGATCGGTTTTCTTGGAGCAGGGGTAATTTTACGAAGAAATAATGACGTTATTTCAGGATTAACGACGGCTTCTATGGTATGGGCCGCGTCAGCACTAGGTATTGCGATTGGTGCAGGGTTTTATATACAAGCGACGGTTGCTATGATTTTAATTATATTAGCGATTAACGTACTTCCGCAAATTGTGAAAATTGCAGGCCCTTATTCATTAAGACAAAAGGACTTATCCATAAAAATTACCGTAAACAAACATCGAGAGTTAGACGGGATCTTTAAGCAAATTAAAAATTTAAATATGCAAGTAAAACGAGTGAAAATTAAAGATATTGATAATGGGGCATCTCAGCAATTGGAAATGGTCATTTTAGCTCCAGAAGATTTATATACAACTGAATTATATAGTTCTTTAAAAGAAATCGATCATGTTGTTTCAGTAGAAGTTGAAAGTAGATAAAAAGAGTGATGTAATATCACTCTTTTTTTTATGCATACAAAACATTTTGCTATAATTATTTTCTAAGGGGGATGAGTATGGTGGAGATACATATTAGAAAGGCAATGAAAGCTGATATTTCGGCAATTGCGAAAGTGCATGTGGAAAGCTGGAAAACGACGTATACTGGGATATTCGCTAACGAAATTTTAGGAAATTTAACATTTGAACAAAGAAAAAAGCAATGGGAAAACATTTTTCAAAAAGAAGACAATCTACAATATAGATTTGTAGCAGAGACGTTAACTGGGGAAATTATCGGATTTATCGATGGGGGAGTTGAAAGAACAGGTACATATAATTGTGATGGGGAATTATATGCAATATACATTTTACAAAAATATCAAGGAATGAAGATAGGACAAAGATTATTTCAAGCATTGCTATCGGAATGTAAAAAAGATAATATGCAATCTCTGTTAGTTTGGGTTGTTGCTAATAACCCTTCTAAAAAGTTTTATGAAAAATATAATCCTGAAAAAATTGACACGAAGCTTTTAGAAAGACTAAATGTAGAAGAAATAGCATATGCTTGGCGAGATATGGATTGTTTATACAAAACACTATCAAATTAGAATACGATAATATTATTATGTAAACTTAATCTGCGAGAATGAAAAAATACATCAATTATTATATTGGTGTATTTTTTTGTTGCCGGATTAAATGTTTTGAAAAGGTGAAAAGTTTAGCTAGATAAAAAAATTCTGAAATATTTCTTGAAATGATTATCATTATCAATTAAAATCATAGTTGATAATAAAATTCAACTGTCAGAAGTTTTACAAAAAAATGATAGTGTTCGTCTAAAAGAGGAGGAGCAGTATGCAGCATGCGAAACAAATCGCGGAACATGCAACAATACAAAGCTTTTTAAATTGTTATTTAAGAGAAACAGGAAGTGGAGAATGGATTACGGAGGATAAAAGGATGGAAAATATTTTCTGTCATTCATTTCAAAGAGACGCTATCCCCACTTATTTATGCTGTCGGTTATCGGCACAAAACGTTACTTTGTATGGGGAAGTTATATATAAATCGTCAACGGACCGTCATCTATTTGGAGAACAATTTTATTACCAAATTGGCGAAAATAAAAATGTTATTAAAGCAGATTATATTACGGTTATTATGTTTTTAATAAAGGAAATGTCTATTAACTATGGAGAAGGTACGAATCCTGATGAACTTATGCTTCGAGTTATTCGCAGTTGTCAAAATATTGAGGAATTTACAAAAAAGAGAGCAGAAGATACATCTGCATTATATGGTTTCCATACAACTTTTATTGAGGCGGAGCAATCTTTATTATTTGGACATTTAACTCATCCTACACCAAAGAGTAGACAAGGTATATTGGATTGGAAAAGTTCCATGTATTCTCCTGAATTAAAAGGGGAGTGCCAACTTCACTATTTTCGGGCACATAAAAGTATAGTAAGTGAAAAGTCATTGTTACAAGATTCTACAACGGCGATGATAAAAAAGGAATTAAAGAACGATGAAAAGGTAGGTCAAGAATTTATTGAAGAGTACTGTCAAGAAGATGAATATTCATTAATTCCAATCCATCCGCTACAAGCAGAATGGCTATTACATCAACCTTATGTACAAGAGTGGATAAATCAAGGAGTACTTGAGTATATGGGTCCCGTAGGTAAGTATTATATGGCAACATCATCACTTAGGACGCTATATCATCCTCATTCGAAATATATGCTTAAGTTTTCATTTCCGGTGAAAGTAACAAATTCAATGCGCATTAATAAGTTGAAGGAACTTGAGAGTGGCCTTGAAGGGAAGGAAATGTTAAATACGTCAATTGGTGAAGTACTAGAAAAGTATCCAGGTTTTGATTTTATTTGTGATCCAGCCTTTATTACCTTAAATTATGGAGCAAAAGAGTCTGGATTTGAAGTGATTATTCGAGAGAATCCTTTTTATAGTGAACATGCAAATGACGTTACTTTAATTGCAGGACTAGTTCAAGATGCTATACCGGGAGAACGTACTCGTTTATCGAATATTATTCATCACTTAGCGGATTTAGAAGGTAGAAGCTGTGAAGAAGTAAGTTTAGAGTGGTTTAGACGATATATGAATATCTCTTTAAAGCCGATGGTATGGATGTATTTACGTTATGGCGTTGCATTAGAAGCGCATCAACAAAATAGTGTTGTTCAATTGAAAGATGGTTATCCAGTTAAGTTTTACTTCCGTGATAATCAAGGTTTTTATTTCTGCAATTCAATGAAGTCAGTGCTAGATAATGAACTAGCGGGTATTGGCGAACGTACTGGGAATTTATATGACGATTACATTGTAGATGAAAGATTTCGTTACTATTTAATTTTTAATCATATGTTTGGACTAATTAACGGTTTTGGTACAGCAGGATTAATAAAGGAGGAAATTCTTCTTTCGGAATTAAGGTCTGTACTTGAAGCGTTCCTTCCATATAACCGCGAACCTTCTACATTTTTAAGTGAATTGTTGGAAGAAAATAAATTGGCATGTAAAGCAAATTTGCTAACGAGATTTTTCGATGTTGATGAACTGACAAATCCTTTAGAGCAAGCAATTTATGTACAAGTAGATAATCCACTCGTTAGAGAAGTGGCTGTTCGTTCATAAGTAGTGCTAAAATTTCACGTAATACAAATAATGGAATTTGATATTCCGTATTATAGCGGAGGGATTTATGAAAGAAGAAGTTTATCACATAAAAATATTGAAGGCACTCCAATCAAAAGAGTACATTTCAGTAAGAAGAAGAGTATTCCGGCAATTAGTAGAATCGTTAATTTATGAAGAAATCATTCCGCCGATTCGTATACAAAAGGGAGAGCAAATACTTTTTATTATACAAGGTCTTGATGAAAAGGATCAAAATGTAATGTACCAATGCTATGGGCAAGAACGTATGACATTTGGGCGTATTTGTTTACATGACTCATTAATAATGAGAGTTCAAGATGAGGAAGAAGAAATACAATCAGTTTCACAATTTTTACAGGAGATTTTTCGGATTGTTCAAGTGGATCGAACGAAATTGGATTCTTTTATTCAAGAATTAGAACAAACAATCTTTAAAGATACGATTGCACAATATGAGAGAAGTTGTGAAGAAGACTATCTTGCGAAATCTTATGATGAGCTTGAAAGTCATTTAATAGATGGACACCCGTATCATCCTAGTTATAAAGCACGCATCGGGTTTCAATATCGTGATAATTTTCAATATGGATTTGAATTTATGCGACCAATGAAAATTATATGGATTGCAATTCATGAGAAATATACGACTGTAGGATATGAAAGTGAAGAGAGTTATAACTGTACCTTTAAAGAAGAAATTGGTGAAAAGAAAATCGAAGAGTATATGGATCGTATTCGAACAATGGACTGTGATTCGAAGAAGTACATGTTTATACCTGTTCATCCTTGGCAGTGGGAGAACTTTATTATTCCGAATTATACTGACCATATACAGGATAAATATATTATTTATTTAGGGAAATCAGAAGATGATTATTGCGCGCAGCAGTCGATGCGGACATTAAGAAATGTTACGAATCGAGAGAAACCATATGTAAAGTTATCAATGAATTTACTCAATACTTCAACTATCCGTACATTAAAACCACATTCGGTTGTGAGTGCACCTGCTATATCGAATTGGTTAAAAGATATAGTAAATCATGACCCTTATTTAAGGGATGAATCGCGTTTAATTTTGTTAAATGAATTTTCGAGTGTTACGTACGATGCGAATAAAAAAGCTACGTATGGCTCATTAGGATGTATTTGGCGCGAAAGCGTTCACAAATATTTAGATAAGAAAGAAGAGGCAATCCCATTTAACGGTTTATATGCCAAGGGAAAAAATGGGACACCAACTATTGATTTGTGGTTAAAGAGATATGGAGTAGAAAGCTGGTTACAATTGCTTATTCAAAAAGCAATTATCCCAGTTGTACACCTCGTTGTAGAGCATGGAGTCGCATTAGAATCACATGGACAAAACATGATTTTAGTTCATGAAGAGGGAATACCAGTCCGTATTGCACTAAAAGATTTTCATGAAGGACTGGAGTTTTATCGTCCATTTTTGAAAGAACTCGAAAAATGTCCTGACTTTACTAAAATGCATAAAACATATGCGAATGGTCAAATGAATGATTTCTTTGAAATGGACCGTATTGAATGTTTACAAGAAATGGTTTTAGATGCGCTTTTCCTATTCAATCTAGGTGAACTGGCTTTCGTGCTGGCAGATGAGTATCAGTTGAAAGAGGAACAATTTTGGATCATTCTTGTTGAAGAAATAGAAGATCATTTTGAAAGATTTTCGCATTTGAAAGAACGTTTTGAAGCATTACAATTATATGCACCTACATTTCATGCAGAGCAATTAACGAAGCGTCGTTTATATATGGATGTGGAATCGCTTGTTCATGAAGTTCCAAATCCATTGTATAGAGCAAAGCAACTTACAATACAAAAATCAGTTGTTACAGGGGGAAATCATGCTAATCGTTAATAAACAAGAATTTAGCAAATATGATTTTGAATTGAGATTACAAGGTTACGAGGGAGTGGAACAATTTCAAGAAGCAGAAGGAAATAGATTTGCACTTTGTCTGAAAGATCCATTCGATATTATTACGCTTGTGTTTTTCCTAAAAGAAAAAAGAGCATCTGTACTACTTATTCATGAAGATACGCCAAAGGATACAGCTATTGAAATGGCAAAGCGCGCAAAGTGTACTGCACTTTTATACGGAGAAAGTAACGACTTTACAAAATTAGAAGTTCCAAATCTATTACAAGAAGAACCGTCTTTATTGCAGTATAGTTCAGGTACAACAGGAGAGCCAAAACTGATTCGTAGAGCATGGACGGAAATTGAAACAGAAATTGCCGCTTACAATGAAGCTTTAAAATGTGAAGAAGACGAAGTGCCAATTGTAATGGCTCCAGTTTCACATTCATACGGATTAATTTGTGGCACGTTATCAGCAATTACGAGAGGTAGTAAGCCTATAATCATTACAAATAAAAACCCTAAATTCGCATTAAATATAGTTCGTAATACCGAAAAACATATCATATACGCAGTACCACTTATGTTACATATTATGGGGAGTTTTCCACAAGGGACTTTTCAGTTTCATAAAATTATGACATCAGGATCACCTTTGCCAGAAACGCTATTTTATAAGTTAAAGGGCATGACGAAATACATGATGCAGCAGTACGGCTGTTCTGAAGCTGGTTGCATTAGTATATGTCATGCTATGGAAACACATTTGGATTTAGGAAAACCACTTCCTCATGTAAGTATTAACATAGGTTCAAATGAAGATGAACCTGAAGAAATCGTAGTGAAAATTGCTGAAAAGGAGATTTATACAAAAGATTTAGGTTATAGATCTGAGCAAGGCCTTCATTTCATGGGGCGAATAGATGATGTTATTAATGTGTCCGGTCTAAAGGTATTTCCTATAGAAGTGGAAGAAACGATGCTTCGATTAGAAGGTATTCAGGAGGCAATTGTATACCGGGGCAAGCATCCTGTGATGGGAGAAATAGTAAAAGCGAAAGTAGTCTCTCGTATTGAACCAGTACAAATAAGAGAATGGTGCATACAGCATTTACCGTCTTATAAAGTGCCACATGAAATTGAAAATGTAGCAGAGATTCCGAAAAATAAAACAGGGAAAGTAAGTCGGAAGTTATTAGAGATGGGAGAGATAACAACATGAGTCGTGAAATGTTAAAAGAAGCAGTTTTAAGTATTATGAGAGAAAAAATGGAACTGAAAAATGTAACACATTTAGAAGAAACGATGCGTTTAAATCAAGATTTATATATAGATTCGGTAATGATGTTACAGCTTATTGTATACATTGAAATGGAATTAAAGTTATGTGTTCCAGAAGATGAGATAGATCCAAAGGCGTTTCTTACAGTAGGATCTTTGCTTGACTTTATGGAAGAGTTAAAGCCGTTACAAGCAGTAAATATGAATAATTAAATTTGAGAAAGTGGATGAGAGTATGACTTCAATTAAAGTTCACTGTTTAGTGAGTTGTTTTTGTGAAATTATAAAAAGGCGTAGTGATATGGATTTCCGTCCATTTTATTTCGGATTATGGGATGGAGACTTTGATATAACAGAAGGCGGGATTATTTCTTATCATTCCGAAAACATTAACCATGACAATTACTTGCTTTGGTATGAAAAATTGTATGGGATAAAAGTGAACGAATGGTACGATCATTCAAAAGATAAAAGTAGCAATGTAGAAACATTTTTAGAATTAGTAGAAAATAAGCCGGAAAATCGTTACGTAATTGTAATGGTTGATATGTCTTTATTGCCTGAGAGAGAAAATAAGTTTCATCAAAAACCGTTTCCGCATTACTTAATGATATCGAAGACAGAGAAAGAAGATGAATGGTTCATGCTTGATCCTGATTTTCGCTGGGAAGGGAATATGGAAAGAGAAAAAGTGCTCCATTCTGTTAAAGACAACCCATTTGGTGGAGGCTATTTCATTGATATAGAAGGAATTCAGAAGCCAACACAAGAGATGGTAGAAAGTTATTTCATGGAAACATTCAAAAAAGATGATAATGAACTAACAATGGAATTAAAAAAATTAATAATAAAAATGGTAAATGAAGAGGGTGGGTATTCACTTTCCGGGCTCGTAACGGCAGTAAAGCAAATACCCGTATTGGCAATACGTAAATATAGCTATGAACATGCCTTTGCATACTTCCGTGAAACTTTACAATATTCGGAGCAAGAATTTGATTATTGGTGTGATCGAGTGGAAGACATTGTACAAGGATTTACAAATGTACAGTACCGTGCTATTAAAATGGCAATGACAAATAATAAAGATATGTTATTACCAATTGTTGAAAAACTTGATGAAATGAATACAATTGAACTGCAAATCAAGGATGAACTAGAGAAACAGTTTCTGTTATGGAAAGAAATTACAACAAATCAGTCTTTCTTAACTAATACAAGTTCATTGAATTTAAGATAAGGGAGTTCAAACCAATGAAATATTCGCTATGTACAATTTCATTTCGCCATCAACTAATTTCATTTACTGATATTGTTCAATTTGCATATGAAAACGGTTTTGAAGGAATTGAGTTGTGGGGGACCCATGCACAAAATTTATATATACAAGAGCGTGAAACGACAGAACGAGAAATAGATTATTTAAAGGATAAAAATTTAGAAGTTACGATGATAAGTGATTACTTGGACATATCATTATTAGCGGATTTTCAAAAAACGATGGAAAAATGTGAACAGCTGGTAACACTAGCTAATTGGTTTAATACAAATAAAATTCGTACGTTTGCCGGGCAAAAAGGTAGTGAGGATTTCTCGGAACAAGAGAGAAAAGAGTATGTGAAGCGAATTCGCATGATTTGTGATCTATTTGCTCCGCATAATATGTATATACTATTAGAAACACATCCAAATACGTTAACGGATACTTTGCCGTCTACTTTGAAATTGTTAGAAGAAGTAAATCATCCATATTTAAAAATAAACCTTGATTTTCTTCATATATGGGAGTCTGGTGCAGACCCTGTAGATAGTTTTCATCGATTAAAGCCGTGGATACAACATTACCATTTTAAGAATATATCATCAGCGGAGTATTTACACGTGTTTGAACCAAATAATGTATATGCCGCTGCTGGAAGTCGTATAGGAATGGTTCCATTATTTGAAGGTATTGTAAACTATGATGAAATCATCCGGGAAGTGAGAGATACTGATCATTTTGCTTCGCTTGAATGGTTTGGGCATAATGCGAAAGATATATTGAAAGAAGAAATGAAAGCATTAACGAATAGAAAATTAGAAGTAGTAAGTTCATAAGGTGAAATGATGAAAGAGTCTCGTTTAGGAGACTTTTTTTTATTTTATCAATAACCAAAAATTACCATGTATTTAATTTCGGATTTGATACAGTTTAATATATATAAGGAGGTGATCGGTAATGGCTAGAAATCGTAACGCTAATCAATTAGCATCACATGGAGCACAAGCAGCTCTAGATCAAATGAAATATGAAATTGCACAAGAGTTTGGTGTACAGCTTGGAGCTGATACTTCTTCACGTGCAAACGGTTCTGTAGGCGGTGAAATTACAAAACGCCTTGTAGCGATGGCAGAACAACAGCTTGGTGGCGGATATACTCGCTAAATGTAGAAGGTTATAGGAGAAAGGAAGGATTCTTCCTTTCTTTTTTATTTTCAATTAATTGGTATGGATATATTGTGAACAGGATTCAAAGAATAGGAGTAATGCTATATTTTACCCAATTTCTTTTGTTGTAAATGGAAAGTAGTAAAGATGAAATAGCCCTGGTGGAATGTAAACATAATTTCCAGCAGGGCTATTATATGGTAAGAAATATATGATGAAAGGTTCCGAAATCAACATGTTAAAAAAAGAAAACTGTTGTTTAATTGCACTTGCATCAGTTCCACTTGTTATGACGCTAGGTAATTCAATGCTTATTCCAATCCTGCCAACCATTGAAAAGAAATTACATATTTCATCTTTCCAAGTATCCATGATAATTACAATTTATTCTATCATTGCAATTATACTTATACCGATTGCTGGTTATTTATCAGATAGATGGGGACGAAAGATGGTAATGGTTCCAAGTTTATTAATTGCAGCTATTGGAGGAGCGATAACGGGATGGGTATCATGGAAAGTTGATAACCCTTACGTTTGGATTCTTATCGGAAGAGCAATTCAAGGGATAGGTGCTGCTGGTGCTATGCCAGTTGTCATACCATGTGTCGGTGATTTATACAAAGATGAAAAACAGGTTAGTGCAGGTTTAGGAATCATTGAGACGTCAAATACATTTGGAAAAGTATTGAGTCCCATATTAGGATCAGCTCTTGCAGCTATTGTATGGTTCTTACCATTTTGGGCGATTCCAGTTTTATGTGTAATATCGATTGTTTTACTACTGGTACTAGTAAAGGCGAAGAAACAAGAAGAAGAAGTCCCACCACTTAAAGAATTTATTCAATCTATTATCTCTACGTTTCGAGAAAAGGGAAGATGGTTAATTGCCATTTTTATACTAGGTGCAATTATTATGCTTATTTTATTCGGAATACTTTTTTATCTGTCAACTATACTGGAGTCGAAGTACGATATTCATGGTATATGGAAAGGGTGTGTACTTGCTATTCCTTTACTTGTACTATCACTTAGCTCATATATGGCTGGTAAAAAAATTGGAGATAAACAAGATATTATGAAAAAGTGTATCTATATTGGATTTTTACTGGCTGCTGCCTCTGTCTTCTTACCTTTATTTCTAAAAGGAATCTATTTGCTACTTCTTTGTCTCGTTATTATGGGTGGAGGAATTGGTATGGTGTTACCATGTCTAGATGCTCTTATTACACAAGGGATTGAAAAAGAGCAGAGGGGGACAGTTACGTCATTTTATAGTTCAATGCGATTTATCGGTGTAGCAGCTGGACCACCCCTGTATTCTTTTTTTATGAAAGGGGCAGACCATGAAGTGTTTTATTTAACGAGCATCTTCGCTGCTATTGGTGCTGTCATAGCAATTATTTGGATTAAACCAGCAAAAGATAAAATGATGTTAAAACAGAAACCGGAACCAACTTCATAATGCGAAAGAGAATTGCATGCCAATTACATAACATGCAATTCTCTTTAATTAGTTAGGAAAAACAACTTGTTTTAACATATAAAGTGCGACTCCCCATATGATTAGCCCTGAAATTTTATTTAATACTATAATCGTTTTTCCTGTCGAGTCAAATCCTTTTAGAAATTTTCCAGCAAAAGCTAAACTAATAAACCAGATCCAAGAAACTATAATTGTTGCAAAAGTGAAAGCCCATTTCTCACTTCCTATGTACTGTATAGAGTTTGTTCCGATTACACCAATTGTGTCTAAAATTGCGTGTGGATTTAGTAATGAAACTGATGCGGCGAAAATAATTTGATTTTTTAAAGGCATGCTTTTTTCTTGTTTTACATCATTTGAAGGATCGCTTCTCCAAATAACCCAGCCCATATACATAAGAAAGAAAAATCCAATCATATACAAGGTGGTTGTTAACCAAGAGAAAGTTAAGAGGACAAGAGAGACACCTTGTACAGCAATTAATATTAATAATGTATCACATATAGATGCAGTCAAGACTACAGGAGCAGCTCGCCAAATATTTGGTTGACTAGCGCCTTGGTTAAAGACGAAAACATTTTGGACACCTAATGGAATGATAAGACCAAATGCAAGGATGATACCGTGAATAATTGCTTCACTCATCAGATTACCTCCTACTTAATTTGATTAATTATGATAGTCTATATTGTATAGAAGAAATGAAAATTTGTATCCATCCATATGGTTGGATAGGTTACCAACCATAAAATATGTGAGGTGAGATAATGGAAAGGCTCGTTTGGAAACCTAATATGTCTTCATCTATTCCTTTGTATAAACAAATAGAATCTTATATAAAAGAGAGAATTGTTAATGGGGAATGGACAATTGGAACTAAATTACCTTCACAAAGAGCTTTGGCGCATGCGTTTGAAGTGAACCGAAGTACAATTGTAATGGCTTTCGATGAGTTAATAGCAAAAGGGTATATTGAGGGGAATGGACGGAAGGGAACAATTGTTATAAAAAATAGTGAGAATACTTCAACATATGCCCCGCCTCCAAACTGGCAGTCTTACGTAGAAACAGGACTTCATTATCCGAATCTTCCTGCTGTACAAGAGATTAATCAAGCTGAATTTACTCCCAATGTAATTCGATTAGGAACAGGTGAACTTTCACCGAGTCTCTTGCCTGAGAAAAAGATGAAGGGTATTATTAATAAAATTTTACAATCAAATGTTCCACTTGGGTATGAGGAACCGAAAGGGAATCTCCATTTAAGAGAAAAAATTGCGGAATATTTAAAAGGGCATGGGGTATATGTATCTCCTGACTCTATTTTAATTGTTTCAGGGGCAATTCAAGCATTGCAGCTTATTTCTATGGGGCTTCTTCCGAAAGGAGCGTCAATTTTATTAGAAAAACCATCATATTTATATTCGCTTAATGTATTTCAATCAGCAGGAATGCGCTTGATTGGAATACCAATGAATGAGAATGGTATAAATACTTCATACATTACAAAATATAAGAAACAATTTAACGCATCTATTTTATATACAATCCCATCTTTTCATAATCCGACCAATTTTAGTATGAACGCTAAGAAGAGGGAAGAAGTGATGGAGATATGTAATGAAATTGGATTACCTATTATTGAGGACGCGGTATATCAAGATTTATGGTTCGATGCACCAGTTTCAAAACCTTTAAAGGCATATGATAAAAATGGGATCGTGCTACATATTGGAAGTATGTCCAAAGTCATTAGTCCTGGTTTAAGAATTGGGTGGGTTGTTGGATCAGAATCTGTTATTCAAAGATTAGCAGATATAAAAATGCAAACTGATTATGGTTCAAGTTCTATATCCCAGCAGATTGCAGCGGAGTGGTTTGAAAATGGATTGTATGATGAACATTTACAGTTTGTAAGAAGTGAATTGAAAAAACGTAGAGATTTTATGATAAGTATGTTAGAAAAGTATTGTAGTGGCATTGCAACTTGGCATGAGCCAGCAGGAAGCTTTTACATTTGGCTACATATAAATCTACCAATTTCGAATCGTAGTTTATTTGAAAAAGCTTTACAAGAAAAGGTGTTGTTAAACCCAGGCACTTTGTATGATAGAAGTGCTAACCAATTTTTACGTCTTTCTTATTCCTATGCAACTGTAGAAGAAATTGAAGTTGGAATAAAAAAGATTGCGCAATTAATTAAAGGGTAAAAGGAGAAAAACATGAAACAATATGTGATTTGCCAAATTATCGATGGGGATAAATATTTAGCTGCTTATGCGGAGACAAAACAGGATGCAGTTGAAAAAGCAGAACTGTTAGGATTAAGAACCGGAAACCGTTACATAGTAATTACCGCGGAAGAAGCTGAAGGGTTAACTTATCCTTAAGCAATGTGTGTGGTATGTAGGAGATAAATAAGCCTAGTAATATATGAAATTACTAGGCTTATTTACTATTAAAGCGTCAAGTCTTCTCGTATGAAAATAAAAGTATTATGAGTCAAGTTGACGGAAAAATCGATTTGTTTTTCGATCCTGATTTCCGTCTCTATATTCATCAACATATTGTCTGAAGTTCCAAGATTGTAAAAACTTATTTGCGGAGTTATAACCAGAATTGTACAGCCATTCTTTTTCTTCTTTCGTTAACTCAAAATTTGTACTTGTAATTGTCCCTGTAGGAATTGTAATTGTTCTTGCTTTTGATTCTTTATCTAAATGCCGTAAATCATGAGCTTGCATCATTGTTTTAAATAGTCCTTTGAACATGGAAATAGGTTCTTTATAATGGGCAGGATCAGCTTGAATTTCATCTTTTACAAAATGAAATCCAAAAGTCGGCCAGCGAGGAGAGGTAGGGGAGTCGAAAATCCAAATTGGGTAATTACTTAAAATCCCGCCATCAACCATATAACAAGGCTGCTTCCATTTTTGTGTTCTCCATTTTACTGGCTCAAAGAAGAAAGGGATTGTACTACTCATTCTTACTGCCTTAGCGATTGAGAAGCGATAATTTAAAAATCCGTAGCTTGGTAAGTCATCGGGGAAGACAACCATTTTACCGTTGCTTATATCAGAAGCTATAATTTTGAGTTTGTTTAAATCAGGTAAATCTGTAAATAAGTGAACGCCTTTTTTTCGCAGTAATTCTTCAAGCCACTCTTCTATAAATACATTGGAATAAATACCTAGAGTAGACCATGCACTTATTCCTTTACCGATAAACGGGATTCTATCAAGAAAAGTTTTCTTCATAAATTTATTATAATCAATGTCGGTTATTATTGTTTTTAATTCGGAACAAGAATATCCAGCTGCTAAAAGCGCTGCGATAATTGAACCAGCTGATGTTCCAGCTACGCGCTCCCATTCATATCCTTTTTCGGCTAACGCGCAAATTGCCCCCACATGCGCAATTCCGCGTACACCGCCTCCTTCAAAAACACCATCAATTTTCATTGAACATACTTCCTTTCTAAAAAATGAAAATGGAAAAAAAGCACGTATTGTACGTGCTTTTTTACAATAGTTTTTAAGCTTACTAGCAGCCTACAAAGCCGCCCCAACAGCTAGCCCCGATGATGATTAGAAGGATAAATAAAACGATTAATAAAGCGAAACCTCCATAACCACAACCGCCACCACAACTACCGCCGTAACCGTAACCACCGCCGTAACCGCCGCAACTATATCCGTAACCCATGTGGAATTCCTCCTTAAATTAAAAATAAAAATGAACGAGGGGAAAATGTACTGGAAGAAATAAAGAACTATCGTGTTTGTAGGAACAATGTATACTATGCTTTTTTAAACTTGTTCGCGTACGAGGGATAAGCCCGTTTTTTGGAGGGCTTGTTGAATTTACAATGAATGAAGTATAATCTTTGTGCTATGATACAAATAAGTATGTAAATGTAAGGAGAATTTATGGAACAGAAAATTGAAATATTAATTGATAAATATGAACTAACACATTTGAAACAGGAACTTATTAATACTGTATTTCCTTGTGTAAAAGCTGTGCCAAAACAACAGGAAATAATTGCGATAGGCAGTTCGAAAATGGGCGGAGTTCCTGATTTGCCAAATACATTTGAATATCCAACATACAAAGAGAATCCGTTACGTTTTATCGCACAATTTAATTTAAGTGATTTACAAAACGTTGGTATGGATCACAATCTTCCTAAGACAGGGATGCTATATTTCTTTAGTATTGAAAATTACTTTGAAGAAGATGTGGATCCAACCGAAGCTGGACGTGTAATTTATTATGATATCCCTGTAGAGCAATTACGTAGAGCAGATGAAATACAAGCGAAATATAACCAGTGTGCAATTACTTTTGAACTGACGTATAAATTACCGGAGCTTTTCATTGAAGATGAGGCGGATTCAGATCGTTTCTTGCAATTACTTGAAGAGCTAATCCCAGACAACTATGATAATCATCAAATGTTTGGAGAACCATTCTCTGTACAAGATGAGGTATTGTACGAGACTGGACAATATATGGGGATAGATCCACAGCATATGACGCTCTTATTCCAAATTGATTCAGATACTAAAAATTGTAATATGATGTGGGGAGATTTAGGGATGCTTTATTTCTGTATTGGAAATGAAGACTTGAAAAATCGCCATTTTGAAAATACATGCTGTGTGTTGCAAACTTGCTAAAAAAAGGGTTGTTCTTTTTCTAAAAGAACAACCCTTTTAAAAATGTTAAATATGCATAATCTCATATGACCTATTTTGAAAAGTATTGTATACTCTGAAACTATACGATACTTTTTTGTATAGTTATAGAATGTAAGGAGTGACAAGATGGGAAAGACAAGTAAGTATGTGACAGCTGCCGCACTTTGTTCAACTATAGTAATGGGAGGCTTACAGGCGTCAGCTGTATCTTATGCGGCTACGAATCCGACTACAGTGACAACACAATCAGATGCAAAGTTGTTAAATGATTTCAGAAAAGAATTAAAAAAACAGATTGATAATAGAGAAGAAAATATTACAATCACATATAAAACAAAAGATAGAAATGCTAGAAATATTATGGACCAATTGTATGGCGAGTTTAATAAAATTGTAGATGCTGATGAGTATGTAAAATATAATGTAGCGTCTACTAAATATTCTATAAAAGGGATGCCAGGGAATTATACATTTACATTACAAGTGAAGTATCGTGAATCAAAAGAGCAAACACAGTATGTAAAGTCTCAGGCGAAAGCAATTGTAAATTCTATCATTAAACAAGGCATGGATGAACATGAAAAAGTGAAAGCTATTCATGATTATGTTGTGAAAGAAGTATCATATGATACTTCTTATCAAGCATATACAGCGTATGAAGCGTTAGCGAATCGTTCTGCCGTTTGCCAAGGATATACATTGTTAACATATCAATTACTAAAAGAAGCAGGTATTCAAAATCATATTGTAACAGGTACAGGGAATGGACAAGCTCACGCATGGAATTTAGTGAACATTGATAACAAGTGGTACCACCTTGATACTACATTCGATGATCCAGTTCCTGATAAAGCTGGGCGCGTAACATATTCATATTTTAATATGTCTGATGAACAATTAAGCAAAGATCATGAATGGGATCGTAGTGAATATCCAGCGGCAACTACAAGCTACTTCAACGAATTAACAAGCAAAATAAAAGCCGGTAGTTCAAAAACTGCTGTATATGAACAAATGTTAAAAGAAACAAATTTAAAGTATTTATCTGCACAATACGGAGCGGAAAATTACAATGAGTTTAAGAAAAAATTACAGCAACAATTTGCTTCCAAGCCAGAAAAAGTAGAAGTACGATATAAGCAGTCAATGGATGGAACGATGCAAGATATAAAGAAAGTACTAGATGAAATAGCTTGGCCAAAAGGTGCAAAGCGTGTATCTTATCAAGTTGCGCCATATAGTGCAATGGCAGGTTATTCATTAGCGACAATTACATTTACGTATTAATGAAAAAGAGCATCTTTAAAAGGTGCTCTTTTTGTGTTTGATTTATAATATCGTTGACTATTTAGAATTGCGTGATAAAATAATTGAAAATAGAGGATGTGATAGCTGAATGAATTTGTTCGAAAATAATATATTTGCATTGATATATTTTTGTCTAGTAATCGGGCTTATCGTTTTGTTTTTTGTATCATTTACTCTGTTCATTAAAAGATTATTGCAAAAAAACACTATGAAAAAACAACATGTGATTAATATGAATCAGAAGTTAGATCGGATTATTGAATTGCTTGAAAAAGATAAAAAAGAATAATGGAAGATGGATAAAAAGGAGAAGCAGATGGCGAATTATATAAAGGAATTACGTGAAAAAATAGGGCATGATTATGTTATTTTGAATTTTGCGGGAGGTTGTGTATTTAATGAATTTGGTGAAGTGCTTCTGCAAAAAAGAGGAGACTTTAATGCTTGGGGATTTCCAGGCGGTGCAATGGAGATCGGGGAATCTGCGGCAGAAACTGCGATTCGAGAAATAAAAGAAGAAACAGGATATGATGTGGAAATTGATGAGCTCATTGGTGTGTATACGAAATATTTTCAAGCATATCCGAATGGAGATCAGGCACAGGCAATTGTAATATTCTTTAAGTTTTCAATCGTTGGAGGGAATACAAAAATAGACGGTGATGAAACGTTAGATTTGCAGTTTTTCCCTTTAGACAAAATGCCGCCATTGTTTAATAAACAACATGAAGATTGCTTGCAGGATTTATTAGAGAAAAGAGTTGGGGTATATCGTTAACGTATAAAAAAGAAGCTAAATGAGATTAGCTTCTTTTTTATGTTCTATTTCCACCAATCATCAAACATTGACGCTGGTACTTGTCTTTTATGTTCACTCACTTTGTAACGCTTCTCGATCTTTTCAGCAACGTCAGCTGGAACGGATTTACCTTCTAAATAGTCATCTAATTGATCGTAAGTAATGCCTAGCTCTGTTTCATCAGCTTGACCTGGTTTTTCATCTAATAAATCAGCTGTTGGCATTTTTAAGTAAAGTCGCTCGTCTGCACCTAATTCTTGTAATAAATCACGTCCTTGGCGTTTCGTTAATCCCGTTAATGGTAATAAATCTGCACCGCCATCTCCGAATTTTGTGAAGAAACCTGTTACAGCTTCAGCAGCATGATCAGTTCCGATAACGAGTAGCCCTTGTTGTCCGCCGATTGCGTATTGTGTAACCATACGGATACGCGCTTTAACGTTCCCTTTATTGAAATCTGTTAATGATTCGCCTAATAAGTTTTCGTATTGATTTGAGAAAGCATCAACTGTTGAAGCGATATCAAAAGCAACAGACTGATCAGCTTGAATAAATTGTAATGCTAATTGTGCATCATCTTCATCTTTTTGTACTTTGTATGGAAGACGTACGGAGATAAACGTTGCGTTACCACCTTCATTACGAACTTCTTCGACTGCAAGCTGTGCTAAACGTCCTGCCAGTGTAGAGTCTTGTCCGCCGCTAATTCCAAGTACAAATCCTTTTGCACCTGTAGTTTTTAAATAATCTTTTAAGAAATCAATTCGTTTACGAATTTCTACTTTCGGATCAATTACAGGCTGAACATGTAATGCTTTCATAATTTGTTCTTGTAATGTCATTATGTTTTCCTCCTATTCATATTAAAGCGGTAAATAAGTTTATATGTATATTGGTACATACTTCTATCCTTTATTATTTCGCAAAACTAACGAATATACAATAGGATGCGTGTATGAATGTAGTCATTATAATGAAACTGTTTTATATAAGCAATTGTTTAAAACCTTTCAATAATGTAAGGTTTTTGTCATTTGAATCGATGGAAGGTATTTCCGAACTTTACTAATATAAAAGTATAGTTAGTAGAAGGGCGGAGAAGTAGTATGAACATTAGAGAACTCGCATTTCGAAATGTAACGCGAAATAGACGAACATACTCAGCTTATTTTTTGAGTAGTGCATTTGCAATTATGGCCTTTTTTGTGTATTCATTTTTTGCGTTTCATCCGGCATTAAGTGCTGGAGAATTAGGACAGTACGTATTCGTAAGTATGTCTTTTGCGCAGTCTATTATTTACTTATTTACATTCTTCTTTATTTTATATTCAATGGGAATGTTTTTAAAAACGAGAAAGCGTGAACTAGGAATTTTAATGATGTTAGGTATGACGAAATATCAATTAAAGCGTCTTATCTTCTTTGAAAATATAATGATTGGAATAGGGGCAATAATTTTTGGGATTCTTTCAGGTATGTTGTTTTCAGGAATATTAATATTTGTAGCTCCGATGATATTAAAACTAGATATCTCTTTATCCTATTACATACCGATGAAAGCGATTGTTGTAACGAGTATTATGTTTTTCGTATTATTTATGATCATTTCATTGTTTAGTGCAGGAATGGTTCGTAAAAATAAAATTATGAAATTGTTTAGAGGATCAGCAGAGGCGAAGCCAGAACCGAAGGCATCTATAATTTCTTCTATATTAGCAGTAGTATTGCTTAGTGCTGGTTATGCAGGAGCTCTTATGTCACATGGTGCAATGGTATTTATAATGATGATTCCTGTTACAACGGTAGTCATTATTGGTACGTATTTGCTGTATAAGCAGTTGAGCGTCTTTATTATTCGATTATGTAAAAAAAGCAAACGTTTCTATTGGACACAGACAAATATTATTACTTTGTCAGATTTAGCATACCGTATGAGAGATAATGCAAGGATGTTCTTTATTGTAACAATTATTTCAACAGTAGCATTTTCAGCAATAGGTACATTAGTTGGGTTTGCTTCGATGACGAAAGAAATTATGGACAGACCAATTGCGTTTCACTATCAGTCTAAGCAAGGTAATAGCAATGAGTCACAGCATCTAAAAATCATTGACGAAGGATTAAAGAAACATAATATAGCAGCTTCAAAAATAAATATTTTATCGAAGAAAACGGAGGAGCAGTCGTTAAGAAGCGCCATTTTTATAAAAGAATCAGATTATAAAGAATATGCAAAGTTAACAGGAGAACCATTTAATACTGTATCAAATAAAGAGGCTTTATTTTTGTCAGTCGAAATACCCGGACCACCGATGAAAGAAAGAAAAGAAATTACTTTACCAAATATGAATGAACCTTTAAATGTGAAAAAAGTTAATACTTCTTCATTAAGTAAAATACTAAGAGGTAATGTGTATGTAATCTCTAAAAATCAATATGATTCATTACAAGATGGATTTAAAGAAGAAAAAGATTATATGTATAAAACACAATCCGCGAAAGATGAAATTGAGGTTGGTAAAGAGCTTACGAATCAGATTAAGCCTTATGAAGAACATTCAACGTTTAGTGCAGAAGAGTACGATCAAAATCAAAGTCTACAAATCGCAGGACCCATTTTATTTGTAGGTTTCTTTATTGGTATTGTATTTTTCGTTTGTGCAGGAAGCTTCCTTTACTTCCGTTTATTTTCAGATTTGGAGGACGATACTCGTTTATTTGAAATGATTCGAAAAGTTGGATTGACGAGAGGGGAATTATCGAAAGTAGTCACAATCCGCTTAGCGCTTTTATTCTTCGTTCCAGTTGGAGTTGCAACATTACACGGGGCAGTAGCATTAACTGCGTTAGGACAAATGTTTGAGTACTCACTGTTTAAAGAAAATACAATTGTATTAAGTATTTTCGTAGGTATTCAAGTTGTATACTTCTTAATTATACGATCGCGTTATTTAAAACAATTGAAAGAAAGATTGAATATTCGTTAAATGTGTTTTTTTAACTTTTGTACTATATTTTCTAAAAAGAGTAAGGCATTACCAAATATATAGTGATAAAATGAAAATAGCGAGGTGAAAAAAATAATAGAGAGTAAGGGGGGAGTAACATGAAAGCAACAGGAATTATTCGAAAAGTAGATGAATTGGGACGGATAGTTATTCCTAAAGAATTACGGGATGTATTAGGAATACAAATCAAATCACCACTTGAAATTTTTGTAGAAGAAGACAAAGTCATTTTACAAAAATATCAACCATACAATGCTTGTCAAATAACAGGTGATGTTTCAGATCAAAATATTTCATTAGCAAATGGAAACATTACTGTTAGTATAGAAGGCGCAAAACATGTAATAAAAGAAATTGAGCAGTTTTTGAACAAGAGTAAGATTTAGTCTTAATTTATCCCGCTATTTGTGGGCAGTAAAACTCCCACCTCAAAACTCGGCTGAAGCAAAGAAGTTAGGTGGGAGATCAACTGCCCGTAAACGCCCGATTGGTGGGGGATGAACCCCCCCCACTGATTATAGTTTCACTTTATATTATTCTTTTGAAAAACTGAAAAAGAAAAGGACCATAATGGGTCCTTTTCTTTTGTTTATTGAGAAACATTTGAGAGGAAGGGAAATGGAACGAATAAAACGAATGTTAAATCTAAACGCATTCAATAGTGGTCTGAAATGAAAATAATATATTTTCAGGAGGGATTACGATGAATAGTAGTACAGCGAATAAACAAAAAGGCATTAAATTAATTCCGTTTACTGTAAATAAAGTGGTTGAACAAGTAAATGAAATTCCACCAGGTGTACAATTGATTCATGCTCCGCAAGTATGGGAAAAGAGCGCGAAAGGAAAAGACATTGTCGTTGCTGTTTTAGATACAGGTTGTGATGTAAATCATGTAGATTTAAAAGATCGTATTATTGGTGGGAGAAATTTCACAAAAGATTATGAAGGAAATCCCAATATTTATCTTGATAATAATGGGCATGGTACTCATGTAGCGGGGACAATTGTAGCGACTGAAAATGGAGTGGGTGTACTAGGAGTCGCACCACTTTCTAAAATGTTAGTTTTAAAAGTATTAGCTGGAGATGGTTCTGGAAGTTACGAGCAAATTATTGAGGCCATTCATTATGCTGTAAATTGGAGAGGACCGAATAAAGAGAAAGTGAGAATTATTTCAATGTCACTTGGTGGTCCGCAAGATGTACCAGAGTTACATGAAGCTATTCAAAATGCGGTAAAACAAGACGTACTTGTCGTGTGCGCTGCAGGAAATGATGGAGATTGTAACGATGATACTGAAGAATTAGATTTTCCAGGTGCTTATTCTGAAGTAATTGAAGTAGGTGCTGTTAATTTAGAGCGGAAAATTTCATGCTTTAGTAATTCAAATCAAGAAATTGATTTAGTAGCGCCGGGTGATGAAATACTGTCTACGTATCCAGAGGGGAAATATGCGGTATTAAGTGGTACTTCAATGGCGACGCCACATGTCGCTGGGGCGCTAGCACTTCTCATAAAGCAGTGTGAGAGAGAGTATGGTAGAAAATTATCAGAGCCGGAAATATATGCGCAACTTATAAAAAGGACTGTACCTTTAGGGTATGAACGTACATCTGAAGGGAATGGATTAATAGATTTATTAAAAGAATAGTAATTACTAAAAAACATCTCATATTCATATGAGATGTTTTTAGTACGGTTCTGTTGCATGTATTACGACGTCTAATAAACCGGGGAATCTAGCATTTAAGTCATCTTCACGAATTGAAATGAAACGTTGCGTTCCCTCAAGTCGTGTAAACATAACACCAGATTCACGTAAAACTTTGAAATGGTGAGATAAAGTTGATTTCGCAATTGGAATGTTTAACGCACCACAAGATTGTTCATTTTTCTCTAGTAGCATAGTTACAATTTGTAAACGAATTTGATCGCTAAGTGCATATAAGACAGAAGAGAATTGAATTTCTTCTCGATTTGGATGATAGAGAGTACGCATTTTTTCACCTGCTTGTATAAGTTAATATATTTGCACTATAACATATAAAGTGGTATATTTCTATTGTTCGAATATAATCGAACAATAGAAATATAGGGGGATAAAAAATGAAGTATACAAAATTGCAAAAGGCAGGACTAAATATTTCGAAGTTGGGGTTAGGAACAAACGCTGTTGGGGGACATAATTTATATGCTGATGTGAATGAGGAAGAAGGAAAAAGATTAATAGAAGAAGCAATTCAGCAAGGGATTACATTTTTTGATACAGCAGATTCATACGGTTTCGGTAGATCAGAGGAATTGGTAGGAGAAGTATTAAAAGGAAAACGCCACGAGTTTGTACTTGCTACAAAAGGTGGAATTCAGCCGTTATTAAATGGAGAGGTTCATATTAATAATGAACGAAGCTATTTAAGAAATGCTGTGGAAAATAGCTTAAGAAGATTACAAACTGATTATATTGATTTATATTATTTACATTTTACAAATCCTGAAACAAGTTACATAGATTCAATTGGAGAGCTTACTCGCCTAAAAGAAGAAGGGAAAATTCGTTCAATTGGAATATCTAACGTAAATGTAGAGCAACTAAAAGAAGCGAATCAGCACGGACATATAGATGTTGTACAATCACCATATAATATGTTGGATCGTGCTGCTGGGGAAGAACTTTTGCCATATTGTATAGAATCAGGTATTTCATTTATTCCGTACGGGCCTCTTGCCTTTGGGATACTAGGCGGGAAATATACAGAAGATTTTAAATTAAACGAAGGCGATTGGCGTCAAAGTGTAAATCTATTTGAAGAAAATACATATAAAAATAACTTTAAAAAAGTTGACATGTTAAAAGATTTAGCTAAAGAAATGAATCTTGAAGTATCACATTTAGCTTTAGCGTGGCTATTAAATAAAAAAGGAATTGATACTGTTATTCCTGGTGGGAAACGAGCGGAGCAAATAAGAGAAAGTGTAAGAGCAGTGGATGTTTCATTGAATGAAAAAGTTATGAAAGAGATTGAATCTATTTTAGAAGATTAGTTGAAAAGAGGGATAGGGCCCTCTTTTTATATAAAAGGAGAAGGTTTAAATGAAAAGAGTGCTAGCTGTATTCTTTACGATAATGTTTATGATTGGTACAGATACTTTCTTAATTTCACCACTTTTGCCGACATTACAACAAGTGTATCATGTATCAACTGAATTATCAGGATGGATGGTGAGTTCATATGCTTTAGGATACGCTGGATTTGCGCTTATCGCTGGTCCTATATCAGATGGCTTAAACAGAAAAAAAGTGATGGTATTAGGAATGAGTTTTTTTGCATTAAGTACATTTTTGTGTGGAATGGCACCGAGTTTTTTATGGATGCTAATATTTAGATTTTTAGCAGGTGTAAGTGCAGCTTTTGTATCTCCACAAGTATGGGCATCTATTCCGCTCCTTATAGAGAAGAAGAAAATTGTAAAAGCAATTGGAATTGCAACAGCAGGGTTATCAATCTCCCAAATTTTAGGCCTGCCAATTGGAGCATATTTAGCAACGATACATTATACAACACCATTCTTCGTCATTGGTATATTATCAGCACTACTTGTCGTTCTTATTTATGTAGTATTACCAGAAATACAACCGGTTCATATAGGTGGAAGTAAAACAAACATCTTAAAGCGCTATAAACAATTACTTACAGATTCAAAGGTTTCACTTTCTTATTTTGCATATTTTGTTTTTCAAACTGGTAATTTTGCTGCATTTTCATTTTTTGGTGTATGGCTTTCCATTCAATTTGGCTTACAAGTCCATGAAATAGGAACAGCTATGCTCGTATTAGGGTTAGGAAATTTAACAGGGAATATTTTTGGCCCAAGAATCGTAAATAAAATTGGTTATAACCTTTCTTTCTATGGTGGAATTGTATTTACAGCTGTGCTATATGTATTACTTCCTCATGTAAAGAACATTATATTTGTGGAGTTATTATTCTTTGTTTTATTTTTTGTGACAGGAATTTTGTTTGTATTGATGATGGGGCGCTTACAAAATATGTCTAGTATAGCAAGAGGAACAGGAGCCGCTCTTGCTAATGCTTCTATGTATATTGGCCAAATGATTGGAGCGGCAATAGCAGGAATGTTATTTGCAGCATCTCACAATTTTATACTTGTAGGTAGTTTTACTGCGTTACTATATATAGGAGCTTTATTTTTGTTTAGAAAAAGTGAAAAGCTTAGTGAAGATAGTGAAACAGGAATTGCATCATAAAGCCTTTAAAAATAAATCGGAGAAATCCAAAAAAATAAAAAATCCCTAAAGAGATAGGGATTTATATATCGGCATATAGTTCCTTGGAAAAGGATATACTTAGTTTAACATATAGGAATACTTATATTTGTGAAATAGATGTGAAAGTAATGTGAAAAATACCGTAATAAAAAGCACTGTTTTAGCTAAAACAGTGCTTTTCTCTTTGATTGAACAGTTGCTGCATTTTCATCATGTATGCCTGCATCTTTAATAATTCGTTGTTTTGCTTTATTTAGTAGATGGTTTACTTCTTCGCCAAAATAGTTAGCTTCGCTTTTTGTGCGGGCTTCTCGTAAACATTTATAGTTTTCTAGCAGTTCCTCTTTTTCGGTGTTTGTTAAGAAATCTTCTATTTTCTTTTTTGTCATACGAAACACCCTTTCTTCTGACAAACGACGCAATAGAAAATATTTATTTTTTATTATAACAATAATTTTTAGAGAAAGTATAGACTAACGTCGTAATAGTTTGTCAATTTCTTGGATTTTCTCATCAGCTTTCCCAATTTGCGTATTTTTAGCCTGTTCACCACCAAGAGCTTGGTGAAGTAAAAACGTTTGACCGGAAATAGCGGTCACAATGGAGACTTTTATAATTTCTTTTATTAAGGTGACATCGAATAAAACGAGTCCAAGAAGTGCGGCGAGGCTACCTGTAAAAATATCAGTTAAAAATCCAAAATGAAAAAAAGTTTTTAAACGGCGTGGAAGCAATAACTTGCCTTGGTTATTGATCAGATGGGAAACGAAGCCAGTAATGCCACCAACGAGAACAGCGGTTAGCCATTGATACATTTCCATCGAATCCACTCCTTTTAGTGAATAAGATTCGATAATTTGATATTGATTCCTTTTAATATTTCATATAAGCATATTGAGAAAGTTTGTTTAGGTTTATTCCGTATTCAATTTAATTATAACAGAAAAATCTGATATATTTCAGTCTATTGTATGAAGCGGTTATTCGTTAATATGAATGTAGAAAGGGGTGCGTGATATGAATATAGATTATCGAATAAGAAGTGTAGATGGTTATACAAAAAATATAGGGGAATTAGTAAGCATGCTGGAACATACGAGGGCTGTAACATTACAGGAAATAAACGATCTATCAGTTGAGCAATTAGATTTAATTATGCCGAGTGGAGGGAATTCCATCGGAGCGTTACTAAAGCATATAGCGGCTATAGAAAAAGCCCATCAGCTTATTTCATTTCAAAATCGTGACTTTACAAAAGAAGAATTAGAAATATGGGAAGATGCACTGTATTTAGGGGAAGCAGGGAAATCTATTCGTGGCTATGACATACTGTATTATGTACAACTTTTGCAAAAATTGAGAGAAGAAACACTAAAGTGTTTGAGTGAACAGGATGACGAATGGCTAATGTCAGAAAGAAAGTGGCCTAATGGCGTAGCGTATAATCAGCGCTACCTTTGGTTTCATGTGCTAGAAGATGAAATTAGTCATCGCGGACAAATTAAAATGCTAAAAAATAAGTTATTTGAAAATTACGTTAAATAAGGTAGCTTTTTAATGGGATATTCCATATAATGAGAGTAATTAAAATTAGAACGGGGTGATGTATTATGGCGAAATTAACTTATATGAATAATAAACCAAATACAAAGGTGGACGGAAAGGGCGATACTCTATAAGTGAGCGCACAATCCTTCCACTAAGTTCAAACTAGGGAGGATATCAATTTGGATCAAAATATTTTAGAATCTTTCGGATGGGATTCTTTTTTTGAAGAACAAGCTGTAGAGAACTATGAAGTAGGGCGTATTTTACTTGAGCATAAGCATATATATCGGATTATTTGTAATGATGGTGAATATGTAGCGGAACTGTCTGGGAAGTTTCGTCATGAAGCGCTAACGAAGGGAGATTATCCGGCAGTTGGGGATTGGGTGTATATAAAGAAAATAGAAAATGAGAAAAAGGCAATTATTCACCGTATTTTTCCGAGAAGAAGTTCTTTTTCAAGACAAGAAGCTGGTAACAGAACTGAAGAACAAATTATCGCAACAAATGTAGATTATCTATTTTTAGTGAATGCACTTAACCATGATTTCAACGTAAGAAGGATGGAACGTTATTTGCTGGTGGCTTATGAGAGCGGTGCAATGCCTGTTATTGTTTTAACGAAGAGTAGTTTATGTGAAGATGTGGAACAGAAAATTGCAGAAACTGAAGCGGTAGCAATCGGTGTTCCTATATTTGTTGTTGATAGCTTAGTGTACGTCGGAATAGAATCATTGCAACAATTTGTCTCACCAGGAAAAACAGTTGCTTTAGTTGGATCTTCAGGTGCAGGAAAATCTACTTTGTTAAATGCATTAATAGGAACAGATGTAGCAAAAACCGGAGATATACGTGAAGAAGATAGTAAAGGAAGACATACGACAACTCACCGTGAATTGTTCCAATTACCGAGTGGCGGTTTAGTAATTGATACTCCTGGTATGAGGGAACTTCAGCTTTGGGAAGGAAGCGCGGCAATTCAAACTACATTTTCTGATATTGAAGATCTTGCAAATACTTGCCGCTTTCGAGATTGTAAACATGAGAATGAACCAGGATGCGCAGTGCATAAAGCAATTGATAACGGGCTAATGACGATAAATCGTTTGCAAAGCTATAAAAAGTTGCAAAGAGAATTGGCGTATTTTATGAGAAAACAAGATGCTATTCTCGCAAGAGCTGAGCGTGATAAGTGGAAGAAGATTTCTAAACAACATAAAAAAATGTAAAAAACCAAAGGACTATTCCTTTGGTTTTTTGTATTTGTAAATTTTATAATAATATTATTCATATATATAGACAAAGGGGGAATATTTGTTTAACCTTTACAAGGTGTTTATCAAAAACGAATTGTAAAAATAGAGGATAGGGAATGGGATATATTCATAATTGGTTATTTATCTTTAAAACTTAATATTTAAATGTAGGAGGTTTATAATGAGTAAACTGTTAAGGTGGTTTCGAGATATAAAAGTAGCAAAAAAGCTATTAATTTCATTTTTGATAATTTTAATTGCAGCTGTCTCTATTATTGGAGGAATGTCTTATCAAACGGCTAAAAAGAATTTTGAATCACAAATTACGAGTAGTGCTCACGATAATATAAAAATATTAGATAATTTAATCAATCAAATGATTGAGGCGAAATTTAACGAAGTAAATAACTTTGCACGAGTGATTCATAGTGATATGTATCAAGGAGATAATCAAGATGAATTAAGAAAGGTATTATCTCAATATATTAATTTGAATAAAGATATTGAACAAGTATATGTTGCCGGCAATGATAAGAAGTTTGTGCAAGAACCAAATATACAAATGGCAGCAGATTATGATCCAACAACTCGTTCTTGGTATAAAGATGCAGTGAGTAAACAAGGTGGAATCGTGGTCACTGAACCGTATAAGGCGAAAGGAAATGGACATATTGTCGTAACGATTGCGAAACAAACAGAAGATAAAAATGGTGTTGTTGCGGTAGATTTAAGTTTAGAGAATTTATTGAAAACAACAAAGTTAATCAATATTGGTAAAAAAGGATATACTTTCATTTTAGATGGAAAACAAAAAATAATTGCGCATCCTCAAGAAAAACCAGGAGATAAAGCAGCTGATTCTTGGGCAAAGAGAATTTACGAAGATAATCAAGGCACTTTTTCATACACGTATGATGGTAGTGAAAAGAAAATGGTATTTGCTACAAACTTAAAAACAGGTTGGAAAATCGGTGGAACGATGTACTCAAATGAAGTAATTGAAGCTGCTCAGCCTGTATTTTATAATATGTTAATTGTTATGCTTATTTCATTAGTTGTAGGAGGGGCACTTATTTATTTCGTAACTCTTTCTATTACAAAACCTTTAAAGAGATTAGTTGCCACTTCTAAAGAAATAAGTGAAGGAGATTTAACGCAAACAATTGAAATTAATTCAAACGATGAAATCGGTCAATTTGCAAAAGGTTTTAATGAAATGACAGATTCACTAAGAACGTTAATTGGAAGAATTAATACTTCAGCAGGGCATGTTGCAGCTGCATCTGAAGAGTTAACAGCAAGTGTGAGACAAGCGAGTGAAGCGACTGAACAAATTACATCAGCAATGGATGAAATATCAAGTGGTGCAACGACGCAAACAGCAAGCGTAGAAAATGGTGCTATGTTACTGTTTGATGTAACAGAAGGGATTCAGCATGTAGCAAATAGCTCATCATCTATTAATACTGCTTCTGCTCACACTCGCGAAAAAGCAGAAGATGGTGGAAAGCTAGTTGGAAAAACAGTAAATCAAATGCAATCTATTGCGGAATCTGTTTCACAGTCAGATGCTGTTATTCAGTTGTTGAATAACAAATCAAAGCAAATTGGTGATATTTTAGAAGTTATTCAAAATATTGCAGATCAGACAAATCTTCTAGCTTTAAATGCAGCAATTGAGGCTGCAAGAGCTGGTGAGCATGGAAGAGGCTTTGCAATTGTTGCTGATGAAGTACGAAAATTAGCAGAACAATCTAGTGTATCATCAAGTGAAATTAGTAAATTAATTTGTGAAATACAAGATGATATGAGTAAGACAGTAAAATCTATGAATAATGTAAATGAAGAAGTGCAATCTGGACTTGTTATTGCAAATGAAACAAAACAAAATTTTACTGAAATTTTACAATCTACAAATGAAATTGCTGACCAAATTAAAACGATGGTTGAAACAGCTAATGGGATGTCAAAAGGTGCAAATGAAGTATCTATTTCGGTTGGTCAAATTGCTATGACGGCACAAAATAATGCGACGAGTACACAAAGTGTTGCAGCGTCAGCTGAGGAGCAGTTAGCTTCTATGGAAGAAATTGGTTCTGCAGCTGGTACACTATCTCAAATGGCTGAAGAGTTACAAGTATTAATTGAAAGATTTAAAGTATAAAAAGGGGAGGCTGTCTCAAAATAGCATTAGTGCTATTAGAGACAGTCTTTTAGCTGATAAACGGATTAGAGGTTCAATGTATTTAATGTTTGTCGAAAAATAGAGGGATTTGTTAAGCGGGTGTATAATTAATATAATATAGACTACGTTTAAAGGAGATCAGTATGGGAGTGTATTGGGGAACGAAAAGACATTCTTGGCTTAGCTATGTCTCGTTTTGGTTAAGCATTTTATTCTTTGTTGCTTTTTTAATTGAAGTGTTTCTATTTAAAACACTTTCAAATAGCTCATTACAAATCGTTAAATACCTTTATTTTATATTTGTTCCATTAAATATCATTCTTAGTTTAAGGTTATTATTTAAGAAGAATGAAAAGAAAATATTACCGATTTTTAGTTTAATTGTATCACTATTATTTGCAAGTTTAATTATAGTGTTAGCATTAGTAGCTACAGGAAAAGTCTTATGAGGAGAGTGATATAAATTACTCTTCTTTTTTGTGGTTTTTTAAGAGTTATAAGTAGTGTGTAGGAAATAAGGAAAGTGATAAGTTATCAGTAAGAGGACGTACTAGTGAATAGAGAGTGAACTGAAAATACTATATGTTTTGTATGTGTATATAAAGCAAATGAATGCAGTAAGATTCGTGATATATGGTACAATAAACATGGATAGTGATAGAGATAAAGGGTATATAAAATACTCATCGTTTTTTAGTAAGAGAGGGGTTATCTTATGCTATACGAGGATTTGATGACATTATTCCAAGCTGCTCCGATAGAATTGGATAGAGGCGGCTGGAAATATATAATCCAGGAACAAAATGATAATTATGAAATTGTTGATGAAATGTTAAAAAAGCAAATGAATGTTGAATTGTATTTTAATGAGTATGATGAGGTGAAAATCACTTTATATAAAGATGGAAGCCCTATTACTACTATGCAAAGAATTGCTATTTCAAAAGTTGAGTTGGATGAAGAGGAAGACGGCATTCAATTCGTATTGGAACGCATGCCAAGTCGAATGATTCGTTTGCAATTAAAGCCATATCTTGCAGTAGAAATGGGGCCGTACTGGGAAGTATGTGAAGACTGTGAATGAAGATGAAAAACATCCGTATACACGGATGTTTTTTTATGTTTTTTGAAGTTGTTTAAAGGCAATAATCGGTAGTAAAATGATGCTCACCCAACCGATAATAGGGTATAGAATATGAAGTAATTCACTATATCCAATGAAACTAAAGCAATAACTAATTAGTAATATGAAGTAAATAATGCTATTACTTTTCCATCCGGTAATGGATTGCATTTGTTTTGTCATTCCGAATATATTCCCAACTAATGTTGTGAATACTTCACCAAAAATGATAAGAACAAAGAAAAAATGGAAAGTTGCATTAAACCTTCTTACAACTTCAGCCATTGGGATGTTATATTGATAAAATTGTTCAACTGATAATATTGCTAAATGGCTACATAATAAAATAAAGCAAAGCCCCGCGCCGCCTAAAATACCACCCCATAAAATAGCTTTTCGATCTTTTACTTCACTGGCCAATGGGACGAGAACACTTTGGGCGAGAGAAAGATTTAATGCAACATATGTAATAGGGCTAGTAATCCATTTCATATTCCAACTTTCTGTAGGAACGGTGTCAATAATAGGAGTTGTACCATGAATAAAGGTTGTAATAGCAAGTCCGATAATAAAAATCATCATAATAGGTACGACAAGTGTATTCACTTCAAAAACACCTTGTAATCCCCGGCTCCCAATAATGAGGCAGGCGATGACTGTGATGAAAATACCAAGTTGTCTCGGGAGACGAAGTTGTTCTTCAAATACTGCCCCGGCTCCTGATAACATAACGCTAGTTACGCCAAATAATACGAGTAATAATAAAGTATTTACGACATTTCCAAATACATCCCCAAATAAATATTTATTAAATTCTTGCGCTGAAAATGCCCCGATTTGTGATGAAAGTAACATCATTTTTGTACCGAGCCAAATAAAAAAAAATCCACTTATACATATGCCAATGGTTCCGTACAATCCGTTAACTGTAAAAAATTCAACAATTTCTCGCCCAGTAGCAAATCCAGCTCCAACGACCGTTCCGATATAAGTAGCAGCGACTTTCTTTGCTACTTGCCATTGTTGATTGTCCATGTTATCCCTCTTTCTTCTATGATGAGCTTGACTTACTATTATGCATATGTGTGAGCTTGGACAATTAGACATATGAAGTAGTTGAAAGGATACATGAATTATATGATATTAGGGAAATATTAAGGTTGTTAAAACTTTGTTACATATAAGCTGTTCATTCAAAAGAATAGGGAATGTATGGTAAAATGAAGTTAGGTCATTAAAAGATAATAACATGATAAGAGGAGTGGATTGTATGAGTACGAAAACGAATGTTGTTGAAGTATTAAACAAGCAGGTAGCAAACTGGAATGTATTATATGTCAAACTGCATAATTATCATTGGTATGTGACAGGACCGCACTTCTTTACATTACATGAGAAATTTGAAGAGTTTTATAATGAAGCAGGAACATACATTGATGAGTTAGCAGAGCGTATTTTAGCGTTAGAAGGAAAACCGTTAGCGACAATGAAAGAGTATTTAGCAACTTCAACTGTAATCGAAGGGACAAGCAAAGAGACTGCAGAAGAAATGGTGCAAATTTTAGTAAACGATTTTTCTGCACTTATTCAAGAATTAAAAGAAGGTATGGAAGTAGCTGATGAAGCTGATGATGAAACATCGGCTGATATGCTATTAGCAATTCATACGACATTAGAACAACATGTATGGATGTTAAGTGCATTCTTAAAATAAACATAAATGGATTAAAGAAAAACTCTATTGAAAAATTCTTTCAATAGAGTTTTTTGTAATTTTTCAGTTTTCTTTTATGCTATAATATAGTAAAAAGGAGGCGATACAATGTTTCGCTTTTTCAGAACTGGAAAAGAAGATAGGGAAATTACGAAAGATGAATTAGAACAAGCGATGGCGAAGTTTCTAGAAACGAATGCTAATATCGTTTATACAGTTTTAGTAAATGATGATTACACAGTAAATTATGATTTGTTAAAGCCCTATTTACCTGCATTTCCAACAAATTTTTTTCTGATAACGAAGGAAACGCTTGAAGTATTTGAACATACAGAAGAAAATTTAAACCTAGTTAAAGAAATTGATATCGTACAAAAGGCCGTAGATCAATATGTAACAGAAAAAGAAATGTTCCCAATTGTTGAAGATAGCGAAGATCGCCTCATATGCGGAGTGAAGCTAGGACCATATTTAAATCGTATATTAAAAAGAAACTTATATATTTCAGAAAAGCATTATTTAGTTTCAAGTAAACCAGATAAGAAAAAAAAGAATAGTGGGCAGATGTTATGAGAACAACAATAATATTATTGTTGTCTTTTTTTTATTAAAATATTGATTTTTCAGTTTATTTAACTTTATACTACAACTAGTGGATAGGAAGGAGTGGTGTATTATGCGTATACATACATTAACTATTAAATATCATTCTGAGAATCAGGTATTGTTAAGTTGAATTGTAGAATTTAACTATTTATACCGTGACCCTAGAATGATAGGAAGATTGGAGAAGCAATTATTATAAAAGGTTACGGGGGAATTCCTATATGGAAAATAATATGACTTATATTAAGTTATTAAATGAAACGTTACATTGTTATGCGAATAAAGGAAGTTTTGAAGCGTATTCTTACATAATGAATAATGCTAAAGATGTAATGGGTAATGAAGCACAAATATATAATTTTAAATATGCATTAGCAAGTGCAGCAGGACTTGAAGAAGAAGCGTTGCATTTAATGAAGAAAGCAATTATAGAAAATGGATTTTGGTACGGAAGTGAGTATTTAATTTCCGATGATGATTTAAAACCACTACATAAATTTGAAGAGTTTCATAGAATGGTTCAATTATGTAAAGAAAGAGAAGAATTAGCAAAGAAATCGGAACAAGCAGACGTGAAATATAAATACAGCAAACAAACTGAAAATCTACTAATAACACTGCATGGGGATCAAGAAAATATACAAATAATAGAACCATATTGGAACTCTGTAATGGAACAAGGTTTTATGCTAGTATTGCCTCAATCTTCCCAAATTCAATTTTCAGATGGATATGTGTGGGATAATATCGAAAGAGGAAGAGAAGAGTTAAAAGGACATTACAATAAGATTAAAGTGAATAAAACATTTGGGAATATTATTATTGGTGGCTTTTCTGCTGGGGCAAGAGTAGCGTTACATTCCATGTTACAAGGTGAAATAGAAGTGAACGGTTTTATTTTTGTGGCACCGTGGCTCCCGGAAATGGAAGAATGGGAAGAAATAATTGGAATATTGCATGATAAAAGCATAAAAGGATATATAATATGTGGGGATCAAGATGAAGATTGTTTTGAAGGTACACAGCAATTTGTAACGTTATTAAAGGATAAAAATATAGAACATAAGTATAAAGTTGTGCCTAACTTAAATCATGATTATCCTCATAATTTTGATGAGTTATTAAAAGAAGCTATTGAATATATAGGAAGCAAAAACAATTGATTGATAGTAAGAAAAGGAGATGCATCATATGTGATGCATCTCCTTTTCGTTATTATAAATTAAAAGCATCTGCCAATAGGCGATAAGAGTTTAATTTATGTTCAAATTGATGAGTAATCGTGACAATCATAAATTCGTCAGTATTATACGCTTTGCTTAAGTTTAATATTTTTTCTTTCACAGAAGACGGATCACCGACAATCATACGTTGACGATTTTCTTTTATGCGGAATAGATCATAAGCACTATACGAATAATTTTGAGCAGTTTCAATAGAAGGAGTACCAGTAGTCCGTTTTCCTTGTTCTAATAGTAAAATCGATAAATCAAGGCTTGATGCAATCTTCTCCGCTTCTTCATTTGTTTCTCCGCAAATAACAAAAATAGATACGATTGATTTTGGTTTATCACCTAAATAGGAAGGTTGGAATTGTTCTTGGTAAGCCTTCATTACTTCAGGGCCACCGTATCCGTTAATGAACTGTGCAAATGCAAAAGAAGCGCCTTGCTTTGCGGCAATCATTGCACTTTCTCCGCTAGAACCGAGCATCCACATTTCAGGAGATGTTGGGATAACTGGAGTAGCCTTTAAGTTTGCATAATGATGGTTTTCTGGTACTTGATCATGTAAGTACATAGCAACATCTGCAATTTGTTCTGGATATTGATCAAGTGAGACCATTTTACCTTCTTGAAGTGCGCGAGTTGCTATCGGCATACCACCAGGCGCTCTCCCGACACCAAGGTCGATGCGGCCCTTATAAAGTGCTTCTAAAACGCGGAAATTCTCGGCAACTTTATATGGACTATAATGTGGCAGCATAACACCACCAGAACCAACTCTAATACGGTCAGTTTTCGCGGCAATATGTGAAATGAGTATTTCTGGACTTGAACCAGCTAAGCTAACTGAATTATGGTGCTCGGATACCCAAAAACGTGTGAATCCGAGTTTCTCAACTTCTTGTGCAAGCGTAACTGTATGTGAAATAGCTTGGGCTGCTGTGCTACCATCTGAAATAGGTGATTGGTCTAATACACTTAATTTGATCATAGAATATACCTCTCAATCTTAATGTACATCCTATTATATATTTACTTACGAAAAATGCGTAATGAAATGCTCAAAAGGAAAAGTGAATAATTTTTTATCCGCTTTTAATGAGAAAACCCTCGTTCATAATGATTCATTTCGACTAAGTTTAATATATATTCGTAGTTATCAATTTCTAAATGTATTTGCTTGCGTTCTTCTTCAGTTAGTTTAACGCTAGTGAGTTTTTTACATAGCTGCTGTTTCTTTAATTCTAAATGTTTTTTTGTAGCCTGATAATCGTAAGTACGTTTCATGTGTCTCCACCCTTTCCATACAGTTACTATCTGTATGTTTATAATATGAAGCATGTGGAAGGGGGAGAGCTCCACCTTATGTATTTTTAGTGAGTTTTCAAATTGTGGTGGTGTATGTTTAAGTGAATTTATGAATAAAATGCACTAAACCACTAATTTGTATTTCATGAAGTAAGGGGTGGGATTGTGCAGAAAGATATAATGTATAACACTGAGATGGATGAAACATTAAAAGTTATAAATAAGGGATTAAAGAAGACGACACGTCCGAAACAAATCATTGTAGTAGGGGCTGGTATGGCTGGATTAGTTTCGGCATCTTTATTAAAGGCTGCGGGACATGAAGTGAAGATTTTTGAAGCAAACAACCGGGTAGGTGGCCGTATAGAGACAGTTAGAATGGAAGATACCGGATTATATTTAGATGTTGGGGCAATGAGAATTCCGTATTCGCATACATTAACGATGGCATATATAAGAAAGTTTGGGCTACAGGTGAGCCCTTTTATTAATAGGAATGAGACAGATATTATCTACGTAAATGGTCGGAAAACGACATTAAAACAATACGAAAAAGATCCAAGTATTTTAAGATATCCTGTGGAAATGAATGAAGTTGGGAAAACGTCTGAGGAACTATTAATGTTAGCGGTACAGCCCATTATAAATTTTATAAAAAAGAACCCAGAGAAAAATTGGGATATTGTAGTAAAGGATTTTGGGAGATATTCTACAGGTCAATTTTTAAAATATCATCCTTATCAATATAATACGTATTTTTCGCCAGTAACGATTGAGATGATAGGTGTTCTATTAGATTTAGAAGGTTTTTTAGAAAGGTCATTTGTTGAGACGTTACGTTTTTTATATATTATGCAAGAGGAGAGCGGATTTTGCGAAATAATAGGTGGGAATGATAGATTACCAAAGTCTTTTTTACCACAATTAGAAGAAAATATTATATATAATCAAAAATTAATGAAGCTTCATCAACAAGCCAATAGTGTAACAGCCTATTACCGGAACGAGGAAACTTTTGAATATAGTAGTATTACAGGGGATTTAGTTATTGTTACAATTCCTTTTTCAACAATGCGATTTGTAGAAGTAGATCCATTTGATTCGATATCTCATGCGAAGTGGAAAACAATTCGCGAATTGCATTATATGCCGGCTACAAAAATAGGAATTCAATTTAAAAGTCGTTTTTGGGAGGAACAAGGGCAATTAGGTGGGAGAATTATAACAGATCTTCCTATACGTTATGCGTATTATCCAAGTCATGGAATCGGTTCAAAAGGACCAGCCATTATGCTAGGGAGTTATACATGGTCATACGATGCATTACTATGGGATGGTTTATCAAAAGGGGATCGTATCTATTACACATTACAAAATTTAGCAACAATATTAGGTGGTCAAGTATATGATGAGTTCATGTCTGGAATATCAAAGAGTTGGACATTAGATCCATATGCGCTTGGAGGGTTTGCACTATTTCAAGCTGGTCAAGAATCTGAATTACAGCCAGTCATTGTAAAACCTGAGGGGAGAATATACTTTGCCGGAGATCATACAACGCTGTATCACGGATGGATTCAAGGTGCGATTGAATCCGGAGTGCGTGTGGCGATGGAAGTGAATGATCAAAAAGTTTAAAATTCAGAAATTTCTTTACTGTATAACTTGAGATGGATATTATTATATATAAAAGAATTATAGGGAGTGTTTACAGTGAATCCGTTATTATTCGATTTTCCTTCTGAATTTTATACTGACAGGCTTTTTATTCGAATGCCAAAACCAGGTGATGGTAAAGTTGTATATGACGCAATTCAAGCTTCAATACAAGAATTAAAACCTTGGATGGTCTTTGCACAAAAAGAGCAAACAGAGGAAGAAATAGAAGAGAGTATTAGAAAATCGCATATTCAATTTTTGCAGCGTGAGGATTTGAGATTACTAGTTTTTTCGAACGAAACAGGTGAATTTATTGCATCTGCCGGATTACATCGTATTAATTGGGATATACCTCAATTTGAAATCGGGTATTGGATTGATTCAAGGTTTAGTGGAAAGGGCTATATGGTAGAGGCTGCAAAAGGTATAACAGATTATGCTTTCACTGAATTGAAAGCAAACCGCGTAGAAATTCGTTGTGATTCTCTAAATAAGAAGAGTAGAGCGATACCTGAGAAATTAGGATTTAAATTAGAGGGTACTTTAGAAAGCGCGAGTGTTGCGGTGGATGGAAATGGATTAAGGGATATGTGTGTATTTGCAATGACGAGAAATACATATGAAAAAGAAGAGCTGTAAAGAAACAGCTCTTCTTTTTGTTTATTATGGTACAGGATGTCCATTAGAGCTTTCGAAAAGTGTAAACCATTGTTGGCGGTCTAAATTAACTTTTGTTGCCATTGCAGCCGTTTTTACTCGATCTAATTTACCAGAGCCAACGATTGGCATCATGTTAGCTGGATGAGCGAGTAACCATGCATACATAACAGTATCGATGCTAGTAACACCTAGTTCAGTAGCAACTTTTTGTAAAGTTTCACGTACACGTACGGCGCGTTCTGATTGACCAGTAAATATTTCACCACCAGCAAGAGGTGACCAAATCATTGGATTAATTCGTTTTTCTTGGCATAAATCAATCGTACCTTTTTCAAAATGCTCAAGCTGCATCGCAGAAACTTCAATTTGATTTGTAATGAGCGGGAAATCTAAATACGAACTTAACATATTAAATTGTGAAGGTAAAAAGTTAGATACACCGAAGTGGCGAACTTTGCCTTCTTGCTTTAAGCGTGAGAACGCTTCTGCCACTTCAGTTGGATCCATAAATGGATCTGGGCGATGGATGAGCAATACATCAATATAATCTGTATGTAAGTTTTGTAATGAATCTTCCGCGCTTTTTATTATATGTTCAGCACTCGTATTGTAGTGAGCAACATATCGCTCTGGAAATTTAGGTGATGGGGGAGCGATTCCACATTTAGTGATGATTTGCATATTTTCGCGTAAGGAAGGCTTTAATTGTAACGCTTCTCCAAACAATCCTTCACACGTATACCCACCATAAATATCAGCGTGATCGAAAGTAGTAATCCCCAAATCCATACAGTCTTCAATAAAAGAAAGTAACTCTTGCTTTGTCATATTCCATTCTGCTAAACGCCAGAACCCTTGAATAATACGAGAAAATTCTAGTGTTTCGGCCATTTGAACTCGTTCCATTATAAGTACCCCCTTGATGAATGATAATATTTTTGAAAAGGCTTTCTTGCTACATATTATTATATAGTTACCCGGTTGTACATACAATAAATATGTTTTGCTACAAAAACGTTTTTCTCTATATGCTATAATGTAGAAACATATAGCTATAAGGAGATGTAAGGAATGATTCCAGTAACAATACTAACTGGTTTTCTTGGATCAGGGAAAACGACATTATTAAATCGAATTTTATCAGAGGATCACGGCAAGAAATTAGCAGTGATTGTAAATGAAATAGGGCAAATTGGTATCGATAATCAATTAATTATGAACGTTGAAGAAGAAATTATGGAAATGACAAACGGTTGTTTATGCTGTACTGTGCGTGAAGATTTACTTGTTGCTTTAAAACAATTACTGGATGTGAAAGCAGAAGGGAAAATGGACTTTGATGGATTAGTAATTGAAACAACAGGTCTTGCAAATCCAGGTCCGATTATTCAAACTTTCTTTTTAGATCCAGTTATTCAATCTGCATACCAAATTAACGGTGTTCTAACAGTTGTAGATAGCTATCATATACATAAACATTTTGAAAAGGGACTAGAAGCGAAAGAACAAATTGCCTTTGCTGATGTTGTGTTAGTTAATAAATTAGATTTAATTGAAGAAAATGAGAAAGAAAATCTCTTGCATGAACTTCAAGGAATTAACCCGACTGCAAAGTTAATCGAGGCGACTAACTGTGAGGTAGATATTCCATCGTTATTACAAATTCAAACGTTTAAAACGAAAGATACGCTGCAAATTTACCCTCATACAGAACATAACCATCTAGAAGGTGTAAAATCGTTTGTACTACGTGAAGAACGTCCGTTAGATTTACAAAAATTGAATGAGTGGATGTCAGCTGTTGTTCAAGAACTAGGGGAGCATTTATATCGCTACAAAGGAATTTTATCTATTGATGGAGTAGATAAACGTATTGTTTTCCAAGGTGTGCATACACTGTTTGCCGCTTCGTACGATAGAGAGTGGCAAGAGGGCGAAGAGCGAGTAAGTGAAGTAGTGTTTATCGGAAAAGATATTAATAAAGAATGGTTCCAAGAACATTTCCAAGAGTGTGTGAAATAAGTCTGCGTATATTGCAGGCTTTTTTTGTTTACTAAAATTGGAATTTGCATTAAAATAATCTGAAAATACTAAATGTTTAGTATTTCGTTAGGGGTAGGGGGAGAAAAGGTGCGTTTAATGATTCTTGGATTGCTTACTAAAAGGGAGTCGCTATCTGGTTATGAAATACAGCAGGCGCTAAATATGGTGCAAAGTAATAAATGGGCGGAAGTTTTCCCAGCTTCTATTTATCACGCATTAAAAAAAATGGAAAATGAAAATTTCATTCAAGTTAAAGCAATTGAAATGACCGGAAAACGGTCGAAAACGATATATTGTATTACAGACAAGGGAAGTCAAGAATTTAAAAGGTTATTAAAGGAGTCGTTTCAAAAAACTTCAGTTATGTTTCCAAAACATCTATATACAGCGTTAACATTTCTGTCAGAAGAAGAGAGTATGAGAGAGGAGGTTTTAGAAGCTTTAGAAGAGCAGAAAAGTGAAATACGATCTACTTATGAAGAGATGAGGGAAGGAGAAAGACTAAAAGATAACGCGCCAGCGTATGTGAAACTAATTTTCGAAAATATGTATGAACAATGTGAGATGCAACTTCGATTTATTCATAGGTTAGAGAAACTATTAAAAAAATAAAAATGTGGTGGGAAGAATATGAAAATCGATCATCTTGTTATAAATGTAAATAAAGAAATACAAGAAAATAAGGAAACGATTAAAAATGTACATTCTATCGGGCTTCCATATGTTCCGAAATGGGGAAAGGGAACGAAAGGGTTTAAAGTATCTAACATATGGATTGGAAAAGAATATTTAGAATTAGTAAGAGTAAAAACAAAAGATGGGGGTGGTTGGGTACAAGAGTGGGTTCAGAAATATTGTGATGGCCATAGGGGACTTATCGGACTGGCAATTGATGTTGAAAATATAGATAAAGTGTATGGGAAAATGATAGAAGGTGGAATTGGAATTACAAAACCAGAACCATTACAATACAAGTGGTTTTTTAATTTATTTAAGAAAACTATGCCGTGGAAAAATGCATACATACAGCCGATGAAGGGGATGCCGTTTCAATTCTTTCTACAACAAATGGACGATCAAAAGAGCAGAGAATATATGGAGAAATATATGAATCCAAATAGTTTGGAGCAGGGAATTACAGGAATAAATACGGTGAAATTATATGGAGAAATAACAAATGGAGATAGAGACATTATTAGTTGTCTATTTTCAGATGTTACAAATGAAGAAGAAGAAATAGTAATACGTTTAAACAATCAAATGATTTATCTAATTCAATCGGATGAGCATTTTACGGAGATAATACTAGATTGCAAAAGCGAAGCACATAGGGAGAAGAAATTAAATATAGAAAATGTGACATTAATAAATAAATAATAAAAAGCCTGTTTTCACAGGCTTGTATTTTCATCTATTAGTAATTCCATTACAACACCTACAACTGGGCCTTCGTCATCAATATCACCATTTAAACGGAAGCCAAATGACTCATATAGTCCCATTGCGAGTTTGTTGTCAGGATGTAAACTTAAATAAATTATTTTACATTCAAATTTTTCTTGTAAGAATTGAATGAGTATGCGAAGGAAACGTTTTGCGTATCCTTTTCCTTGATATTGTTGATCAATCATAAAGCGATCTAACCAGACACTTTTACGTTTTTCCCAATACCATCCATACATTGCATACCCTACAAGTGTTTCTCCATCATATAAACCTACTGACGTTCCGTTTCCTTCAAATAATGATTCTGCTAAAGAAAACGCATTGCTTTCAATAAATTGCTGCTGGTCTTTTGCGACGTTTAAAGCAGCTACTGAACGCCAATTTTTTGCTGTTACTTCACAAATGTGAAGAGTCATAATTCCAACTCACCTTCTAAATTAATATAGCTTAAAAGCTAATATGGATTATTTTACTTGTTATTTTAGTCAAGTCAAGCGGAAACAGACAAAAAAGAAGCTGAATGGAATATTCAGCTTCTTATAAAAAAGTTGATTAGTTAGTAGCTTCTTTCAATGTATTTACGTTTTCTTCCATTAAAGTGAAGTAATCTTTATTGTTCTTTGCATCATCCTCAGAAATAGTAGCAAGGTGATTTAAGCGTAAAATTTTTGTACCTGTTTCTTTTTGAATAACTGATGCCACTTTTGGAGTAGAGAATGTTTCAAATAAAATATATTGTAGACCGTGCTCTTTTACTGTTTTTGTAATGTCAGCAAGCTGCTTTTGAGATGGTTCATCAGATGCTGAAATTCCAGCGATTGGAATTTGTTTCAAACCGTATCGTTGTTCCCAGTAGCCGTAAGCTGCGTGTGAAACTAATATTTCTTTCGTTTTTGCATTTGCAACAACTGCTTTAAATTGATCATCTAAATCAGTAAATTTTGTTTGTAGTGCTGCAAAGTTTTTTTCGAACTCTTTTTTATGTTCAGGCTGTAATTCTACAAGTGCATTTTTAATTTTTTCTGCTTGTTTCATCGCAAGAGTAGGGTCTATCCAAACGTGTGGGTCTTTATCGTGATGATGTTCATCTTCTTTATGACCGTCTCCATGATCGTGCTGCTCTTCTTCAGATGAAGCACGAAGTTCGATATCTTTAGATGCATTTACAATTTTTACGTTTTCTTTTTTTAATGATTTTTCCATTTTTTCGGCAAATGGTTCTAATTCTGCGCCGTTATAAACAAATAAATCGGCTTTCGCCACTTGTACAGTCTGCTTTTGACTTGGTTCAAATGTATGAGAATCCGCACCAGGTGGGTAAATTGTTTCTACATTTACATAATCACCACCGATTTTTTTTGTAAAGTCAGCGAGTGGGAAAATGGTTGTATAAACAGAAAGTTTCCCATCTTTTTTCGCCGCACCTTCTTTGTTGTTAGAACATCCAGCAAAGATGAGTGTGAAAATAAGTATAAATAAAAATAGAGCTAATTTTTTAGGCATATAATTCTCCTCTTTTCTTTTTTACAATTATATTTTCTCCAAATATAAGAAGAAAATATCGTTTTAACACAAAACGGAATAATTACGTTTTAGGTTGCGAACCTAGTATAATACATCTTTATGAAAGTTGCAATAAATAATAATCATTACGATTTGTTTTTGTTATAAATTTGTCAAAAAGAAAGGTATTAATTTTTATGATTGGTGCATATGTGACAATGTTACTTTCATATATTGGGAGGGAGCAGAAAAAAAGGGGATGAGTACTTGGGTTACTTCATGGAGGCTATCTTATTAATACTTGCGGTAGTATTGCCATTATCTTTTGTTTTAATTTTTTTAAGGAGATTAATAAGTAATTTAGGAGATGCTACAAAAATAACGAAATTACCAATGGAGGAAAAAGAAAAGAAAAAAGAGTAAGTAAAGCACTATGCGTACGCATAGTGCTTTACTTATGGTAAAATGGGAGAACGGAAACTCCTGTTAGCGACGATTAGCTATAGGAGAGAATAGTAAATAAAGAGGTATACACATATATGAATAAGCGAACAGCGTTAGTACTTGGCGCAAGTGGGCTAGTTGGACAAGAAATAACACGACTATTACTTGACTCAGATTACTACGATTCGGTTACTATTTTTGTAAGAGAACCATTACAATTACAGCATGAGAAATTGCAACAGAAACAGGTGGATTTTTCAGTATTAGAGGAATACAAAGAATTTTTTGCAGTAGATGATGTTTTTAGTTGCTTAGGAACAACGATAAAAAAAGCGAAGTCGAAGTCGAATTTTAAAAAAGTAGATTATGAATATACATTACGAGCTGCCTGCTTAGCTGAAAAACAAGGTGTGCAAAATTTTCTTGTTATTTCATCAATGGGAGCAAAACCTAAATCATTTTTCTTTTACTCGCAAGTGAAGGGGAAAATGGAAGAGGAGCTGAAAAAGCTAGTTATTGGTGGCATACATATTTTCAGGCCGTCATTATTAGTTGGAAATCGACAAGAATATCGTTTTGGGGAAAGAATGGCTGAGAAATTATCTCGTATTCTTCCGTTTATATTTAAAGGGGCTTTTAAAAAGTATAAACCAATTTCAGCTAAAGATGTGGCGAAAGGAATGTATATAACAGCGCTACGTGAAGAATCTGGTATTCATATTTATAGTTCAAACGATATTATAGAAATAAAATAAGTAAAACCGAGAAGAATAATTTCTCGGTTTTACTTATTAGTTTTAATTTTCCCGGGTGCTCGTCGGTACTGATATGGTTCTTTTAATTCAAAGCCAAGTTCATTGGCAGCTATTCTTGGGAAGTATGGATTACGAAGTAACTCGCGTCCGATAAAAATTAAATCTGCTTCGTTATTATTTAAAATTTGCTCTGCTTGTGATCCGGTTGTAATTAATCCTACCGCACCAGTCGCGATGTCAACATGCTCCTTAATATGTTTAGCATATTGTACTTGGTAACCAGGATACACATCAATATGTGCGGGTACAACAGCACCAGAACTACAATCGATTAAATCTACCCCTTGTTCTTTCATCCATCCTGTATACTGCACATAATCTTGAACCGTTAACCCGTCAGGATGATAATCATTTGCTGAAATACGAACAAATAACGGTCCGTTCCAAACTTCATTTACAGCATCGATGATTTCGCGTAAGAAACGATAGCGATTTTCAGGTGAGCCCCCCCCGTATTCATCAGTCCGCTTATTGGAAAGCGGAGAAAGAAATTCATTAATAAGATAACCGTGAGCACCATGTAATTCAATAACGTCAACCCCCGCTCGTTTAGAGCGTAAAGCTGCTTTTTGAAAAGCAGAAACAGTTTCTTTAATTTGCTTTTTATTCATTTCTACTGGTATTTTCATTCTATCGTTAAACGGAATTGCTGAGGGAGCGAAAGCATCTGTTTCTAATTCAGCCTTTCTTCCGGCGTGAGCGAGTTGAATGGCTGCTTTTGCACCGTTATTATGTATAAATGTTGTCGTTTTATGTAAGCCTTCAATTAGAGTATCATCCCAAATGCCTAAGTCTTTGTTAGAAATTCGTCCTTCAGGTAACACAGCTGTTGCTTCAATCATAACTAAACCTACTTGGCCAGCAGCCCTGGTTCCATAATGGACGAGATGAAAATTAGTTACTTGGCCATCCTCATTTTCTGATGAATACATGCACATAGGTGACATAATGATACGGTTTTTTAGCGTAACGTCCTTAATTGTATAAGGTGAAAAGAGTTGAAACTCCATCAAATATCCCCCTTGATTGAATTTTCTTACATTGTATCATCCTCTTTTTTGTTTCCCTAATAAAACGCTTATACGAAAAATTTCGTCTATTCGTGTTACAATAAATAATATGTAATGAATTGGAGGATGACATATGTACCAGGCTTATTATGATAGTGAATTAGGTTTGTTAGAAATTACAGCGAACGAAGAAGGAATTACGTCTGTTATATTTGTTGAAGATAGAAAAGAAGAACATAAAAATGAACTTGTTGAACAATGTATAAATGAATTAGATGAATACTTTGAAGGAAAAAGAAAAGAGTTTACAGTTCCATTGTCTGCTGAAGGAACACCATTCCAAAAGAATGTATGGGATGCACTTTACACTGTTCCGTATGGCGTAAGTGCTTCATATTTAGATATTGCGGAGAAGGTTGGGAATACGAAAGCTGTACGAGCGATAGGAGGGGCAAATAGCCGGAATCCAATTTCAATTATCGTTCCATGCCATCGTGTAATAGGAAAGAGTGGAAAACTTGTTGGGTATGCGGGTGGTTTATGGAGGAAAGAGTGGTTATTGAAACATGAAGGTATTTTAAATAAATCGTAAGAAACAACCTTTGGAACGAGGGAGTTAGCTCGGCTGTCCTAAGACAAATTCGTTAGCTATCAAAAGTAACGATGAACCGAGAAGCCCCCACTTCGGGGTAAGCTCGTAAGAGATACTAAGTGGTGGGTAGTTCACAATGAAGTATGGATGGAAAGAGGGATTGTTTTGAAATGTATAAATTGTGGGCGACCTTGTATTAATGATCAGCTGAATTGTGCAAATTGTCAACGAAACTTGCATAATGAACAAGGTGAAGAAAGCTCGCTAATAGACAAAGAATTAGAAGTATATGTAGGGAGACAATATCCATATTACAAAAGAAAATGGGAGCTTGAGAATAAGCGAATTGCTAGGTGGAGCTGGAATGGTCTGGCTGCTATTTTTAATGTAGGTTGGCTTGGATATCGCAAGTATTACGTACCTGCTGCTTTATTTATACTGTTATTAGTAGCATGTGATGCATTTTCTTATTATATGGGGTTCAACGTAGCGTTGCCAATCATTAATATGGTGCCTCTTACGTTTTTATTACTCATTTTCATTCTATTTGGGATGGGGATTTTTGCAAATGGATTATATTATCAATTTGCAGAAAGGCGTATATATCGAATAAAAGCACGGGGAATTAAAGATGAATCGGTTGAAAATTATCTCATCCGTGATAGTGGTGGAACGAGTAAAATGGGAGCAACAATCGTTACTATTTTAGCAGTTGCTAGTATTTTTTTCAGTCATTTCTTTTTTCCGACTGATCGAGATATTATACAAAAAGTACGTACAAGTTCGCTTTATGAATATCCGTTCTTTTCGATTGGTGAATCGTTTGAAAGCTATTTTCAAAATTCAGGGTGGATATATTATCGTGGTTCGGAAGGTATGGAATTAGTAGAATTTCAAGGATACAGCCCAGGGATGCCAAGACAAAAAGTTACAATTCAATTTATTGTTGATTATAAATTGAGTGAAATTGAGCCATATTCCCTTACGATTAATGGTGAATCTAAAAATGAAGAAGAGTTTTTGAAGATGATGGAAGAAATATTCAAGGTTGAAAATCCGTTTGAAATAGAGGATGGATTGCAAGTAAATGCTATTCAACAAAGCGGAGGGAAAGCAATTTCTGACCGCTTTTTTTCTTTTTATGAAAATAAATATTTAAAATAATCAGAATTTTTTGTATAATAAAATATATTATACAAGTTTTAACTTATACATATAGATTGGGGGAAGGAAGAATGAAGAGAAAGGTAACAACGATTGCTGCAGTTGCATTATCGGCTAGTGTATTGGTTGCAGGTTGCGGAAATGGGGAGAAGGCATCTACAACGAAGAAAGAAGCAGGTAAGGGAGTAGCGGATAAGCAAGTATTAAACTTACTAGAAACAGCTGAAATTCCTTCAATGGATACATCTAAATCAACAGATTCTGTATCTTTCCGTGTATTTGTAAATGCAATGGAAGGATTATATCGTCTAGATAAAGATAATAAACCAACTCCAGGTATGGCCAAAGACGTGAAGATTAGTGAAGATAAAAAGACATATACATTTGAATTACGTGATGCAAAATGGTCAAATGGTGATCCAGTTCGAGCACAAGATTTTGTATATGCATGGCAACGTACATTAGATAAAGCAATAGCAGCAGAATATGCATTTATTTTATTTGATGTGAAAAATGCACAGAAAGTAAATAAAGGAGAAGTACCGTCGGATCAATTAGGTGTTAAAGCGAAGGATGATAAAACGTTGGTAGTAGAATTAGAGCAACCAGCACCTTATTTCCTTGAGCTTACTTCGTTCCCTACATTCTTCCCATTAAATGAAAAGTATGTAAAAGGACAAGGGGATAAATACGGATTAGAAGCAGATAAATTATTGTACAATGGACCATTTACAATGAGTGAATGGAAACATGAACAAAGTTACCAGTTAAAGAAAAACCAAAATTATTGGGATAAAGATGCTGTAAAATTACAAGAAATTAATGTGGGTATAGTAAAAGAGACAAGTACTGGGGTAAATTTATATGATAGTGATCAAGCAGATCGTGTCATTTTAAGTTCTGAGTTTGTAGACAAATATAAAAAGAATAAACCAGATGAATTTAAAACGAAGCTAGACCCACGTATGTATTTCCTACGTTTTAATCAAAAAAATGCAACGTTTAAAAATCAAAAGGTTCGTGAGGCGATTGATTTAGCGTACGATAAAAAAGGAATTGCGGATGTAATTTTGAATGATGGATCATTGCCAGCGTATTTCTTAGTACCTGAAAAGTTTACGACAGGACCAGATGGAAAAGACTTCCGTACTGTAAATAAAAATTTCCGTGACAGTAAAGATAATGCTGCGAAAGCAAAAAAACTGTGGGAAGAAGCGAAGAAAGAACTTGGTCAAGATACAATTACAGTAGAATTACTAAATGATGATAACGGTAGTCGTAAAAAAGTGGGCGACTTTATTAAAGAAGAATTAGAGAAAAACTTACCTGGTATTAAAGTGAATTTGAAGCAACAACCATATAAGCAGAAGTTAGATTTAGAAAAGAAATTTGAATATGAATTCTCATTATCTGCATGGAGTCCAGATTATCCAGACCCAATGACATATATTGATATGTTCGTTACTGGAAGCTCATTTAATGAAATGGATTATTCAAATCCGAAGTACGATGATTTAGTAGCAAAATCAAAAGGAGAACTACTAAAAGATGACGCAGCACGCTGGAAAGCACTTGCAGAAGCTGAAAAAATCTTAATTGGTCAAGACGCTGCAATCTCACCTACGTACCAACAAAGTACAGCTTACTTAGAGAAGACGTATGTAAATGGTATTGCTAACCATACGTTCGGTGGCGACTTTAGTTATAAATGGGCATATATTACAAAGAAATAGTATAATAAAAGATGAGTGAATTTTCACTCATCTTTTATTTGTTTAGGGAGGAACGTGGAGTGTTGAAAGGAATCAATCATCTTTGTTTTTCAGTATCAAATTTAGAAAACGCTATTATGTTTTATGAAAGAGTGCTAGAAGGAGAACTATTAGTTAAAGGGAGAAAACTTGCATATTTCAATATATGTGGAGTATGGATAGCACTGAACGAGGAGGCACATATTCCAAGAAAGGAGATTCATCAATCTTATACGCACCTCGCATTTTCTGTTGAACAAGAAGACTTTGAACGCTTACTGCAGCGATTAGAAGAAAATAAAGTTCATATTTTACAAGGAAGAGAACGAGATGTGAGAGATTGTGAATCTATATATTTTCTAGATCCAGATGGTCATAAATTTGAGTTCCATTCAGGGACATTGCAAGATCGTCTAAATTATTATAGAGATGAGAAACCTCATATGACATTTTACTAAGGGGGGGAAGAAGTTGCATGCGCTTGTAATTGGTGGAACAGGAATGCTAAAGAAAGTTTCTATGTGGCTTTGTGATCAAGGATTTCGTGTGTCTGTTATTGGACGAGATGAAGTGAAATTAGAAAATGTTAAGCAAGCTAGTTCGGCACCAGAAAATATTACATGTCTTCCTTTAGATTATCAAAATGACGATGATGTAAAGCAATCTATTACAAATACAATTGAACAAAATGGTCCAATAACATTAGTTGTTGCCTGGATACACTCTAATGCAAAGCATGCATTACGACTCATTTGTAATGAGGTAGAATTGTCGTCGGAAAAGTACAGTTTATTTCATATATTAGGTAGTAGTGCATCACGTACGAAGTCAAAAAAAATAGGCGGGGCATTATGTAGTTATTACAGAGTTATATTAGGGTTTATTTTAGAAGATACATATGCAAGGTGGCTTACTCATGAAGAGATAGTTGACGGAGTTATAAAAGGAATTGAAAGTAAATGCACAGAATGGATTGTAGGGAGAGTAGAGCCGTGGGAATTGCGGCCGAAATGATAAGGGGGAAATAGGAAATGAAGACAACAGTATATGTAACAAGGCACGGTGAGACAGAATGGAATGTAGCAAAGCGGATGCAAGGACGAAAAAATTCAGCCTTAACTGAGAATGGTATGATACAAGCGAAACAATTAGGGGAGCGTATGAAGGATTTACCTCTCCACGCCATATATAGTAGTCCAAGTGAAAGAACGATTCATACTGCCGAATTGATTAAAGGAGAACGCGATATTCCAATTATAGCAGATGAACATTTCTATGAAATAAATATGGGGACATGGGAAGGGCAAACAATTGCTGATTTGGAAATGCAATATCCAGAAGAAGTACATTTATTTTGGAATGAACCACATCTTTTTCAATCAACATTAGGGGAAAACTTTGCGGCCGTTCATAAAAGAGTAATTGAAGGGATACAATTTCTTTTAGAAAAGCATAAAGGGGAAAATATTTTAATTGTCTCTCATGCTGCAGCAGCGAAATTACTTGTAGGGCATTTTGCAGGTGTTGAAATTGAACATGTATGGGGAGAGCCATTTATGCATAGCGCGAGTCTTAGTGTGATTGAATTTGATGAAGATCTTGGTAAAGTAAAACAATTTGCAGATATAAGCCATTTTCAGTAAACGTAAAAAAGGCCGCAATGCGGCCTTTTTTGGTGGGTATAAAAAACTAGCAATTACGTTTTTTATACCAGAAGTGATCGAATTTCTTATTTTTGCAAGATGGGAACTTATGTCCGTCTCTGCAATCATTCCATTTGTGCCCGTCATCGTGACAGTCTTTACCATGATCACAATCATCATCGCAAGAGCTACCGTGTCCGTGAGGGAAGAATTCGCATTTTTTACAGAAACTTCGTTTTGTCCAGAAAAATTTCTTTTCAAAGCGTATGCATTTTGTAACGAAAGTACAATGCTTTCTGCGAGTACGTTTTGTAACTAAAACGCATTCTTTTCTACGCGTCACTTTTGTAACGAACGTCCATTTTTGAACGCGCACACGAGTGCATTTCGTAACAAACGTCCATTTTTTAACATGAGTACATTTTGTAACGAAAGTACAATGTTTTACGCGAGTACATCTTGTTCTTGGACATTTACGCCCTGTTGTACATTTACGCCCTGTTGTACATTTATGATGAGAGAATTTATCATCATCGCACTCAAAAGTACTTGGATCTTGGTGTAAGAAATCCTCCATACCAGCACTTTTGATTTCTTCAACAGCTTTTCTAATATCACGTTTCATAGAAATCCTCCTTATCGAGTGTTAAATTGAAAAGGTATTCTTTTTCCTTAACATGATATGAGATTCGACTTCTTTCTGAACAGGACAAGAGTGTAATTTTATATAAATAGATGATAGCGGATGTATGGACAAGACAAGGCGCATACATTGAATGAAGAGAACTGAGAAGGGATGAGAAAACATGCTGCCTTCATATGATTTTTTTGTTCATCCAATGTACTTAGTGGAATTGAAAAAGGACATTTGGTCAGATAGTCCAGTGCCAGCAAAATTAACTTATGGAAAAAAGAAGTATGACATTGATATCGTATACCGAGGGGCTCATATTCGCGAATTTGAGAAAAAGTCTTATCATGTTATGTTTTATAAACCGAAAAAATTTCAAGGCGCGAAAGAGTTTCATTTGAATTCTGAGTTTATGGATCCGTCTCTCATACGAAATAAATTATCTTTAGATTTTTTTCATGATATTGGTGTACTTTCGCCAAAATCACAACATGTATTTATAAAAATTAATGGTCAAATTCAAGGTGTGTATTTACAGTTAGAATCAGTTGATGAAAACTTTTTGAAAAATAGAGGGTTACCGAGTGGTTCTATTTATTATGCGATAGATGATGATGCGAATTTTTCGTTAATGAGTGAGCGAGATAAAGATGTTAAGACAGAGCTCTTTGCGGGTTATGAATTTAAATATTCGAATAAAAATAGTGAAGAACAACTGAGTGAATTTGTATTTCAAGCGAATACTTTGTCGAGGGAAGATTATGAAAAAGAAATCGGGAAGTTTCTACATGTAGATAAATATTTACGATGGTTAGCTGGAGTTATTTTTACGCAAAACTTTGATGGTTTCGTTCATAACTATGCACTATATCATAACGATGAGACAAATTTATTTGAAGTGATACCGTGGGATTATGATGCGACTTGGGGGCGAGATGTACAAGGGAGRCCACTTAATCATGAATATATTCGTATTCAAGGTTATAATACGTTAAGTGCAAGAGTGTTAGATATACCTGTATTTAGAAAACAATACCGAAGTATTTTGGAAGAAATATTAGAAGAACAATTTACCGTTTCGTTTATGATGCCGAAAGTAGAAGGTTTGTGTGAATCGATTCGTCCATATTTACTACAAGATCCATATATGAAAGAAAAATTAGAAACATTTGATCAAGAAGCTGATATGATTGATGAATATATAAATAAAAGAAGGAAGTATATACAAGACCACTTACATGAATTGGATTAATTTTGAAAGAGATTGGAACATTATCAATCTCTTTTTTTGTATAATAAAGATGTATCAATTTAATTGACGTAATATTTACTCAATAAAGAATGGAGATGTGGAAACATGACGGTCAAGTGGATTGATTGGGTAAAACAAATACAATCTATAGCTCAAGCGGGTTTAACGTATTCTAAGGATGTATATGATATAGAGCGTTTTCAACAATTACGGGACATTTCAGTTTCAATGATGTCACATTATACAAAGACAGATTGGGAAGTAGTAGAGAATTTATTTGCAAGTGAGACAGGCTATCAAACACCTAAAGTTGATATACGGGCAGTTATTTTTCAAAATGAAAAACTATTATTTGTGAAAGAAAAAAGTGATAGGAAATGGGCATTGCCAGGTGGATGGGCTGATGTTGGTTATACGCCAACAGAAGTAGCAGCAAAAGAAGTTTTAGAGGAGACGGGTTATGAAGTAGATGATTTTAAGCTACTAGCTATATTTGATAAAGAAAAGCATCAACCATCGCCTTCTGCAACGCATGTATATAAGATTTTTATTGGCTGTAATATTGTTGGTGGGGAAAAGAAAGTTAGTATTGAAACAGAAGAAATAGAGTTTTTTGGTGAAGATGAATTGCCGGATTTATCAATTGCTAGAAATACAGAAGAGCAAATTAAAGAAATGTTTGCCTACATGAAAGACCCGCAGAAAGAAAAAATAATAGATTAATACTGCTAGAATTGTACATATTGTTAAAATGAAGATATTGGCAGATGCCAATCTTTATGTGATAATGGGATGGTATGTGAAGAAAAAGGAGATAGAAAAGAAAATGTTAGCAAACATAATAGATCAGTTATTGCAATTCTTTGCAAGTCTAGGATACTTTGGAGTAGCGCTAGCTTTAATGATTGAAATTATCCCGAGTGAAATTGTACTTTCGTATGCTGGCTTTTTAGTCGCAGATGGTAAAATTAGCTTTGTCGGTGCAGTTATTGCTGGAACAATCGGTGGTACTTTAGCTCAAATCTTTTTATATTGGCTTGGATACTATGGAGGGCGTCCAGTTGTAGAGAAATATGGAAAATATCTACTTATTAATAAACACCATTTAGACATAGCAGAAAATTGGTTTAAGCGTTACGGAGCTGGAGTAATATTTTCGGCACGTTTTATCCCAATTGTACGTCATGCAATCTCTATTCCGGCAGGACTAGCTAAGATGCCATTAAAACTTTTCACACTGTATACAGTTGTAGCGATTATTCCATGGTCAATACTATTTATATACTTAGGTGAAAAGCTTGGTGGAAATTGGCGACATATTAAAGAGTATGCATCTGATTACACACATTACATAATTATAGCGGCTGTTCTCTTTGTTGCTCTATACTTCGGTTTAAAGTATTTAAAAAAGAAAAAAGCAGCGCGTTAAAGTCAATGATTTTTCATTGGCTTTTTTTTATTGTTTCAGTTCTAAAAAAAAGGAGTTGTCCATAATGTGTAATAATAAAGCGTAGCGGGGGAATGTGATGAAAGGATCACCGTTTTTACGTGGAACGATATTTTTAACGATGGCAACGATGATATCTAAAATGTTAGGGTTTATATATGTTATACCATTTACAGCAATGGTGGGTACGAGTGGGTACGTATTATATACGTATGCATACCGTCCTTATACAATTATGCTTAGTATTGCAACGATGGGATTGCCACTTGCCGTTTCAAAAATGGTTTCAAAATATGATCAACTCAATGATTATCACACTGTTAAGAGAGTGCTAAAGAGTGGTATCGCTTTCATGGTCGTTATGGGCGTTATTTCTTGTTTAGCATTATATATGTTAGCACCACATTTAGCTAAACTTGTGATTGATGGAAATGATCAGTCAGGGAATAGTGTGGTAGCTGTCACGCACAATATTCAAATTGTAAGTTTTGCGTTAATACTCGTTCCTGTAATGAGCTTGTTACGTGGTTTCTTTCAAGGTTTTCAATCTATGGGACCTTCTGCGCTCAGTGTAGTTGTAGAGCAATTTTTTCGGGTCTTAACTATTTTGATAGGAAGCTTTGTCGTTTTATATGTTATAAAAGCTTCTGTTTCGTTGGCAGTTGGTATTTCAACGTTTGGAGCATTTATGGGAGCACTAGGTGGATTAAGTGTTTTAAGTGCGTATTATATAAGAAGGAGAAAACATTTAAAGAAAAAAGAGATTGCCAGTATACCACAAACGACGAAAAGTTTTTTTTCGTTGTATAGAGAACTGTTTACATATTCTATTCCTTTCGTTGTAGTTGGATTAGCGATTCCGTTATATCAGACGATTGATACATTTACAATTAATAAGCTACTTATACAAGTAGGATATATGCAAGGAGAAGCAGAAAAGATTAATGCGATTATTGGCCTTGTTCAGATGGTTGTACTTATCCCGGTTTCTGTTGCAACAGCTTTTAGTATGTCCCTTGTACCTGAGATGACGAAAGCTTATACAGCGGGAGATGAGAAGCTACTGTATAAACATTTTACAAGGACAAATTTATTAGTGATAGGAATTACCGTACCGGCGGCGATTGGAATGATGATTTTAGCAAAACCAGTGTATACTCTTTTATTTGGTGCTGGAAATGATCCGGAGATGGGCAGTATTATTTTGCAGTATTATGCTCCTGCTTGTATACTATTCTCACTATTTACAGTAACCGCTGCCATGTTACAAGGAATTAATCAACAACAGAAAACAGTGCTAGGATTAGTAATCGGAATAACTGTGAAGATAGTTTTAAATATTGTATTGCTACCGTATTTTGATTATGTAAGTTTTATCATTTCAACATACGCTGGCTATACGATTTCAGTCGGCTTTAACTTGTGGATGCTTTCTAAATATGTTATAAAGGCAACATAAGCTTTTTTAAAGGCAGAGAACACTCTGTCTTTTTCTATGTTTACAAGATTTTTCTTAAAAAAACGTTTTCAAAATAATTTTTCTATTGAAATTTAATCGTTTGTTTCATATGCTGAAAATAGCGGTTCAAAAACTGTTGTTTAAGTGAGGTAGATTCCCACATGTAAAAAGAATCGGGGTGATAGTATGTTAAATATTTATTTAACAGACCGAAACGGAAAACTACAAGAGGTTGAGGAAATGCAAAAGGGCTGCTGGATTAATGTACTTCATCCAACAGAAGAAGAAATTCAGTATCTAGTACAAACTTTAAATGTAGACTTAGATTTCATTAAAGATCCTTTGGATGATGAAGAACGTTCTCGTATTGAAAAGGAAGACAATAATACTTTAATTATCGTGGATATTCCGACAGTCAGACATGATGAAGAAGGAAATTCAATTTATGACACGATTCCAATAGGTATGATTGTAATGCCAGATTGTTTTGTTACTATTTGCTTAGAAGAAAATCCAATTTTTGAACGCTTTATTAATCAACGTATTAAAGAATTTTATACGTTTAAAAAGACGCGCTTCGCACTTCAGCTCTTATATACAATTTCTACTTATTATTTAAGATACTTAAAGCAAATTAATCGAAAAACAATCGATTTAGAGCACCAATTAAATAAGTCGATGAAAAATAAAGAAATTTTCACATTGCTCGGCCTTGAAAAAAGTTTAGTTTATTTTACAACATCATTAAAGGCAAATAAAATTGTAATTCAAAAATTAATGCGAAACAGTACATTTTTGAAAATGTATGAAGACGATCAAGATTTACTAGAAGATGTATTAATTGAAAATAAGCAGGCTATTGAAATGGCGGAAATATATAGTCACATTTTAAGTGGAATGATGAATACATTTAGTTCGGTTATTTCTAACAATTTAAATAGTGTTATGAAACTGTTGACTTCTATTACAATCATTTTATCATTACCAACGATGGTTTCTAGTTTCTTTGGAATGAACGTAAAGGTTCCGTTTGAAGGGGAAGCACATGGTTTTGTAATTGTACTTATAATATGTGTAACATTATCTTTCACTTTAGCATTTGTTTTTTGGAAGAAACGTTACTTTTAATGATAGGAAAGCTGCGCTAGCATAGTTATAAAACTGTGCTAGCGCAGCTTTTTTTGCTATGAAATCTCAATTTTGGAACAGAATATAACTTGTGAAATGTAATGTGTATGAAGGTTATGAATTCCATATAACTCTTGTTCAAATAATGAAATGGGGTTAAAATTACATATTGTTAATGAAAAGTTGGAGGAAATACATCATGGAATTGTTTCAATTACCGAAAGCATTCCTGCAAATGAATACAATCTTTATCTCAATATTAATCGAAGCACTTCCTTTTGTGCTAATTGGTGTATTTATTTCAGGATTCATTCAAATGTTTGTGACAGAAGATATGGTGGCAAAATGGATGCCTAAAAACCGATTTCTGTCTGTTTTATTAGCTACTTTTTTAGGTATGATGTTTCCTGGATGTGAATGTGGAATTGTTCCGATTGTAAGACGATTAATCGGAAAAGGGGTTCCGCCCTATGCAGGAATTGCATTTATGTTAACTGGACCGATTATTAATCCAGTTGTATTATTTGCAACATATGTTGCTTTTGGAAGTAGTATGCACATGGTATGGTATCGTTCTATTGTAGCGATTATCGTAGCAATTATCGTTGGAATTATATTATCATTTATGTTTAAAGAACATCAATTAAGAGATGATCACTTCCCAGAAGTGAATCATAAGCGTCCGTTACGTACAAAAATGTGGGATGTATGTACACATGCTGTTGAGGAATTTTTCTCAATGGGAAAATACTTAGTGTTAGGAGCGTTAATTGCTGCTGCAGTTCAAACGTTTGTACAAACTTCAACATTGCTTGCTATTGGACAAGGTCCGTTTTCTTCATCAGCTGTAATGATGGGACTTGCTTTCATTTTATCACTTTGTTCAGAGGCGGATGCATTTATTGCTTCTTCGTTCCAAAGTACATTTTCAACAGCGTCACTTGTCGCGTTCCTCGTATATGGACCGATGGTGGATATTAAAAATATGTTTATGATGCTTGCGACATTTAAAACAAAATTTGTAATTGTTGTGACGGTTACAGTTACACTTGTTGTTTATGCAAGCTCACTACTCATTTATGCGATGGGGTGGTAGGTTATGTTTCGAGCATATATATTATTAGGTTTTACAATTTTAATTGGACAGCTTCATATTTCCGGTAATATTACGAAGTATATAAATATGAAGTACGCCTATTTATCAAAAACTGCAGCTATTATTTTAGGTTTCTTAACGATTGTACAAATTATTATCGTTTTCCAAAAAGAACATCAAAAAGAAAAAGAGAAACATGATTGTAGTTGTGATCATAGTCATTGCGGGCATGATCATTCGAAAGATGAGAATACATGGTGGAAAAAAGTGTTTTCTTACACGTTATTCTGTTTTCCAATCATTACAGGATTGTTTTTCCCAATTGCAACATTAGATTCCGATATTGTTAAGGCGAAGGGATTCCATTTTCCAGTAGCGCAAGCAGAAAGTAAAGATCCATTTATGACAAGGCAATTTCTAAGACCTGACACGAGCATTTATTACGGGAAAGAAGGATACCGTGGTGTAATGGAAAAAGGGAAGAAAGAGTTTGTTACGAAAGATAATATCACTTTAAAAGATGAAGATTTCTTAAAGGGTATGGAGACAATTTATAATTATCCTGGTGAATTTACTGGTAAAACCCTGTCTTATAAAGGATTTGTTTTCCGAGATGACTCTTCTAAAAAGGAACAATATTTCTTGTTCCGTTTCGGCATTATACATTGTGTTGCCGATTCGGGTGTATATGGTATGTTAGTTAAAAAACCAGAAGGTGTAGAGTGGAAAAATGATGATTGGATTCAGATAGAGGGAGAAATTTCAACTGAATTTTATCAGCCGTTTCATGCGAATATTCCAGTGTTAGAAGTAACGAAATGGAATAAAGTTGAACAGCCGAAAGAACAATATGTATTTAGAGGAGCCGATTGATAAAATCGGTTCTTTTTTGTGGACTAAAAGTTCTAAAAATTGTTAATATTAAACGTGTAGTTCATGAGGTGTAGTGTATATTGGGATATTAGAGATAAATAATTAAAGGGGTGATAACAATGACTGAAGTAAAGGGTAAAACAGCTAATGAATCAAGAGTGTTTAAAACGAGTCGAGTATTTCCAACGGATTTAAATGATCATAACACGCTATTTGGTGGAAAGATATTGGCGGAGATGGATATGGTTGCTTCAATTTCAGCAACGAGACACTCGAGAATGGAATGTGTCACAGCGTCTATGGATTGGGTAGATTTCTTACATCCAGTACGTTCTTCAGATTGTGTTAGTTATGAATCTTTCGTAATTTGGACGGGAAGAACTTCTATGGAGATATTTGTGAAAGTAGTAGCAGAAGATTTAATTTCAGGTAAAAAACGTGTAGCAGCAACTTCATTCGTTACTTTTGTTGCGCTTAGTAAGGAGAATAATCCAGTTCCTGTACCGCGTGTTATCCCTGAGACAGAAGAGGAGAAAGAATTGCATCGAATTGCTGTGTCACGTGCAGAACAGCGCCATATTCGTAAGGCAGAGAGTAAGAAGGTAGCTACACTGCTAACTTTTTGATGTGAAATACTTTCCTAGTGGTACTATTTTGTAATAGGTTAGGAGATTTTTGAAATGAAAAGCGGACACCTAAAAATAGGTGTCCGCTTTTATAGTTTTTTCATCCCCATATCGTACTACAATAACTGCTTAGCAGAAGCAAGCAGCACCGACGATAATTAAGAGGATAAATAATACGACTAGTAGCGCAAATCCATTACCATGTGCGAAGCCCATTGTTATTTCCTCCTTTTATTTTAAGATACAACATACAATATGCAGATGAGCTCCTGTTTGATATGGACGTATATCATGCAATGACATATTTTTTGTATGATAATGTTTTAAAAAAGGAAAGATATAGGAATAACAGTAGTTAGAGAAAGGAACGTATCCATGAAGCACTTTTTAATTGTAATAATTTGTTTTATAGGTGTATTCATATGGATGAACGTTGATGTGGAAATGGGGAAGAAAATGGCTAGTGGATATGAATTAGAAAAAATCCGATCAGGGGATTTTCAAGTATATACGAACGGTGATGAGTTATATAGAAGCTTATTTGAGGATATAAATCGTGCAGAAAAGAATGTATATATTCATTTTTATATTGTAGGTAAAGATGAGGTAAGTAAAGAATTCTTACAGTTATTAGAGAAAAAAGCATCTAGCGGAGTAGATGTGAAATTGTCAGTAGACCGCATTGGCGGATATAAGCTTAAGAAAAAGATAATTAATCAATTAAAAGAAAAAGGCGTGAAGTTTACATTTAGTAAAAAACCTAAATTAAAAAACTTATTTTATTCTTTGCATCAACGTAATCATAGACGCATTGTTACTATAGATGGGAAAGTTTCGTACATTGGTGGCTTCAATATCGGAAAGGAATATCTTGGACAGGATCCTAAATTTGGTCCGTGGCGTGATTATCATGTACGCATCGAAGGGAATGGAGCTACTGATATGGAACGGAAGTTTGCGGAAGATTGGCAAGAAGATACGGGAGAAAAGTTTCCTATACACCAAGAGTTACCTGTACAAGGAAATGTAAAATATCAATACGTATTTTCGAATGGAAAAGGTTTATGGAAGGAGTATGGAGCGTTTTTAAAGAAGGCAAAACATTCTTTAATTATCGCTACACCATATTTTGTACCGAGTAAAGAAATGGTGAAGGGGCTGAAAGATGCATTAAATCGTGGTGTCCATGTAAAAATCCTCGTCCCATTTAAAAGTGATGCAGTATTGCTAAAACAGGCTGCCTATCCTTATTTGAAAGACATGTTAGATGCTGGAGCGGAGATTTATCAATATCGAAATGGATTTTTTCATGGGAAGGTAACAATCATCGATGAGGAAATGGTTGATATTGGTACAGCAAATTTTGATAATAGAAGTTTTTACTTAAATAGCGAATCTAACTGTTTCATATATGATAAGACAGTCGTTGCTGACGTCTGGAGTCGATTAAAAGGAGACTTTCATAAATCAAAACGATTTTCTGAAGAAGATTTTGAGAAAATTAGTAGATGGGATTGGTTTCTAGCAAGAATATCAAATGTTATCGCATCATATTTATAGTATAGAGATGAAATAGGAAGGGAGGCGCTTTAATGGATTGTATGAAAGAATTGATGACATATAGTTACACACTTATATATAAAGTTGGAGAATACACGAGCAAGGTTCGAGATGAAGAATTAAAAGATATTTTGCAGCATCATTTGCCGTATATGTTACAAGCATATAATGAACAAGTGAATTTTCAAGAAGGAGAAAATATACAACATATAACTTGTAAACAAATGTGGCCGGAATTTACTGAAATGGATAGGGAAACAGATAATGAGTATACAGGGGATACTGGGATTGCTATTTGTTATATTACACATTTGAAACGATTAGCATTAAAGTTTGCTCAAGTGGCAGTAGAAGTTGCGAACCCGGAGTTTCGTTCTTTTCTGGAAAATTGTTTTGTGAAAATGAATCGTTATGCTTATAGTGTTTGGCAATATGTTGTGAAGAAGGAATATAAGATTAAACATGTATATGAAAGTGAAAAATTCGCGTGAAAAGCTAAGGTGGAATGAAAGGCGCCTTAGTTTTTTTATGTCTAATTAGAATGGGAGGATTAAAGATTGGCTATGTTATCCGAAAATTTACAAAAGTTTACTGTATCTTTACTATTTTTAAATCTTCCCTTTAAAAAAAAAGAGTAATATGGGATTGTACATATTCTATCAAAGGGAGGAAACGCAAATGAACAAATGGGTTAAGTCATTAACTGCTATGGCACTTGCAAGTTCTTTATTAATGGTAGGTTGTAGTAAAGATGGGGATAAAAAGAAAGAGGATGACACAACTTCGCAGCAAGATGAAAAGAAAGATAAAGAAACAAGCGGAACAGACAAGTCTTCTGATTCGAAAGAAAAGAAATAAATAAAAGAGCTTCCTCACATAAACGAGGAAGCTTTTTTGTTGTATATTTGTATGTATTAGGGAAAAATAGAGAGAAAGAACTGAAGAGGGGATAATATATGAAAGTATGCATATTAGGAGCGACAGGTAGAGTAGGATCACAAATTATGAAATTGGCATTACAAGATTCATATGAAGTAACGGTATTAGTTCGTGATTTGAGTAAAGTGGAAATAGAGCATGAAAGGTTGCAAGTTATTAAGGGAAATGTATTAAGCGGAGATGATATAAAGGAAGCGATTAAAGGATGTGATATTGTAATTAGTGCTCTTGGAACTGATCGGAATGGGACGTTAGAGAAGAGTGTACCGATTATTATAAAGCAAATGGAAGAAGAGGGCATAAAGAAAATTGTTACAATAGGAACTGCTGGTATTTTACAAGCACGAACAAACCCAAGTATATATCGTTTCCAATCAAAAGAATCGAAAAGAAAAATGACAACAGCTGCGGAAGATCATTTAGCTGCTTATGAAGCGCTGAATAATAGTAAACTATGTTGGACTGTTGTTTGTCCGACGCATTTAATAGATGGTGATGTAACCGGTGTATATCGAACTGAACAAGATATGTTGCCAACAGATGGATCGAAAATCACAGTTGGTGATACAGCTGATTTTACATGGAGTTTACGTAATAAAAGCTTATACGAGAAAAGTCGAGTAGGTATTTCATATTAAAAAACCATCCTAAAATAGGGATGGCTAAAAAATGATATAGCATACAAAGATGATAATCATAATAATTTGGAGAATTGCTTTCGCTACTGTACTACTTAAAAAACCGACTACAGTTGCAATTCCGACTAAAAGGGCGTCTTTTGGCGCCTTTTTATGCATTAGTTCCGTAATAAATACAGATAAGAACGGTATGATAATAAGCCCGAATGGTGGGAAGAAGAACGATCCAACAATGATAGAAACCATACCAACACGTTCGCCCGATTTTGTACTACCGTATTTTTTTAGGAAGTATCCATTTGCAATAAAGTCAGCAACGAAAATGAAGAGTGTAAAAATGACTTGAATAATCCAAAAAGATGTCGTTAACTCTCCGCCATTTATTCCAAAATGATAAATGAAATAGCCAGCCCATACGGCAAGGATGCCAGGGATAATGGGGTATATAAAGGCAAGAAATGAAACAATGAAACAAGCAATGATACAAATTGTTAGTAAAACAGTCACTTTATAACTCCTTTGTAGTATCTAATTTATGTACAGCAATCTTTTTAATTTGATGCCCATCAAGTTCTAATGCTTTAAATTGAAAACCATCATATTCAACTGAATAGCCAGCTTCAATATTTAAATCAATTGCTTGAGAGAGAAGCCAACCACCAATTGTATCTAAGTCACTTTCATCGATATGTAGGCCAAACATATCATTTACTTCAGAAATGAGTACTTTCCCATCTAAAACAGTAAGCTTAGGAGTACGCTTTTCAATCATCGGTGATTCGTCTGCGTCAAATTCATCTTGAATTTCGCCGATAATTTCTTCAAGAATATCCTCCATCGTTAAAAGGCCAGCAGTTCCACCGTATTCATCCATAACAATCGCCATTTGTACGCGGTTCTTTTGGAGGTGTATTAACGTTTTACGAATGGGAACTGTTTCAAATACAGTTAAAACAGGATGTATGTAGGCATCAAGTGGTTTGTAAATGCCTTTTGTTTGATTATGAAAAATCTCTTTCGTATTTATCATTCCGATAATATCATCTTTATCCTTTTCAATAATAGGATAACGTGTATACTTTTCAGTTGCAACGATTTTCATATTTTCTTCTAACGTATTTTCAGTAGATAAACAAACCATTTCAGTTCTAGGTACCATAATTTCTTTAGCAACACGATCATCAAATTCAAAAATATTATTTACATATTTATATTCGGTTTGATTAATTTCGCCGCTTTTATAGCTTTCACCTAAAATGAGTCGTAGTTCTTCTTCGGAATGGGCAAGTTCATTTTCTTTCGCAGGCTCTAAACCGAGTAATTTTGTGAAAAATATAGCTGCACTATTGAGAAGCCAAATGAACGGATACATAATTTTATCAAATAAAATAAGCGGTTTTGCAAATTTTAATGTGATTGCTTCAGCTTTTTGGATTGCGAAAGACTTAGGAACTAACTCGCCTAATACAACATGGAAAAAAGTAATCACACTAAAAGCAATAATAAAGGATAACGTGTTAGCCATTGTTCCAGTAATATTGATTTTTTCAAATAGTGGTCGCAGTAAATGTTCCACAGTTGGTTCACCAAGCCAACCAAGTCCTAAAGAGGTGATAGTAATGCCAAGCTGACAAGCGGATAAATAAACGTCTAAGTTAGATAAAACGCTTCTTGCAGCTAATGCTTGTTTATTACCTTCATTAGCAAGCTGGTCAATTCGACTTTTTCGTACTTTTACGACAGCGAATTCTGAAGCAACGAAAAAACCAGAAATAAGGATAAGTATAAAGATGAGAAAAATATTTAATATGTCCAAGTGTGTTCTTTATTCCTAATTTGGAATAAAGATGTCACCTCCTGTAATTATGTTATACTTTTATAATAAATCCAAATGAAAAGATTAGTCAAAGAAAATGGGTAAATAATGGTAGGTTTCTATAGTAGTTTTTTAATTTGCTGTTATTTTGTCCTCTATATAATAGGAATAACCGTCTACTTTTAATTTAAGTAGACGGTTATTCTATGTTATGGTTTCGAAATACTTCTAGTTAAAGTATACGTGTTTTGTTTAGAGTGGTTTGTTGTCCATAAAGCTTGGAGAAACGATAAGATGCTATATGGAATATAAAGTAGTAATAAACCAATTGTGACAACTATAGGTGCATTTCTACCAAATTGGACGATAAATTGTAATAGTCCGTTTGTATGAAAAATACATTCCATAAAAACGAATGAAAGAATAATGGAACTCAAAATAGATTTATGATTGGAAGTAAGCGCAATAAATAACGTATCAACAAGGAAAGATGAATTTTTTATTTCGTATTCATTAGTAGTATTTAAGAACGGTAGCCATTTTTTAATTGCTTGCATAACGATTATCATAGAAGTGCTACATACGATGATAAAAGAAGAGAAGAAAGGAAACTTTATGAATTTAGATATGTAGAGAAGTGATAATAGGACTGAACATTGTAATATCACAGTGCCAAAAGAATACGGTATCCAGCGAAATAAAGAACTACACTTTTTTAATGAGTTTGGTGCTTTTAAAAATAGATGGCCAATTCCTAGACTTATAAAGAAACCGATTACAAGAGTGAATGTGAAACGAACGATTGATAAAAAATATATTTCCCATATGTAGGGGAACAGTGGTGACGAATGGTTAGAGGTATGTAGTATATTTTGTGTATGTACAAGCTGATTTGCTGAGAAAAGGATAGGCTCATGCATCCAATCAATTGTGGGAATTGAAATGGAAGAAGGCTGTGCTAAATTATGAAAAATGCTTACAAATCCAGTTAAGTAGGAGTAATTATGTGTAATGAATAATGCTGGAAGGGGACTTATGACAAAAATAATCAAAACACCGGCTATAAATTTACATATATGTGAGCGCAATAAGGACATACAATCACCTGCTCTTAGAATATTCAGAAAATTCTTATTCTTATTTTAGCTTTTTTCAGGGGAAGTTACAATATATTTTTCTTTACCTATTGGTATATGGATAGTTTTAAATTATTTTTAGAAATTTATTTTATGTGTGGGATATAAAGCAGGAGAGGGTATATAACAGCATCCATACAAAAAACGTGAACAGTTTAGCATTTTCACGTTTTTTGTATGGGATGAATGAAAAGAAATGTAGGTAAATGTCGAAAGGATTAAATTGATTTTTCAAATTGGAAAGTGATACCATAAAGTTAAACAGTGTTTAAATCATTGTTTAATCGATAAATTCTAGAGGAGGAGATAAGTTGGGGGGAAATGAAAACATATCAACGAAAGAAAAGATTTTAAATACAACCTTGGAGTTAATTAAAAACGAAGGTTTTGAAAGGGTAACGATAAGGAAAATTGCATCATTGTCAGATGTAAATATTGCGCTTGTAAATTACCATTTTGGTTCAAAAGAAAAGTTGATTAGTGAGGCGATTAAAGTTTTGTTAATTAGCTTCCAAGGCACTTTTTCTATTTTAGATGATATTACAGTACCAGCGAAAGAAAGATTAAAAATATTTTTATTTGATTATGTACTAGTAATTCGGCAATATCCTGAGTTAGTCAGGAAGATTATTGCAATGGGAACTACGGTATTTACATCTCAATACGAATATGGAGATTTTTTGAAGAGGCTAGGTTTTAGTAAAGTGAAGAATATTTTGAGCGAAATAACAAATGAAGCGGATCAGGAAATTTTAATGATGATGACAGTGCAAATATTTGGATCCATTTTTCTTCCAGCATTAATGATGCCAATTCTTGAATCAGGAGCAGATATAAGAGTACTGCCTATAGAAAAACAGATTGATTTCCTATTTGAACGCTATTTTTATAAAAATTGAGATAGTGGGTGATAGAGATGGTTAGTTTCTTTAGAAAGCATTGGTATGATATAGGGTTAGTTGTGGCTATTGTTGTCGTTGTTTGTTTAGTCGCGAATTTGGGAGAAATAAGTGAAATAAAAGTACTGTTAGCGTTAAGTTTTGTAGCCATTTTAGTGCATCAATTTGAAGAGTATCGTTGGCCAGGTTATTTCGCTGGTCTGTTTAATGTAGTTATATTTAAAAGTGATATACCAGATCGCTATCCATTAAATACGCAATCTGCTATGGTAATAAATATTTTGATTGCGTATGTTTTTTATTTACTTCCGGTTTTCTTTCAAAATATAATATGGCTTGGGATGGCACCTATTTTAATGGGGTTTTTTCAATTCATATGGCATGGTATTTTTGCAAATATAAAAGCTAAAACAATATACAATCCGGGATTAGGTGCGGTTGTATTACTACATGTTCCGATTGGTTATGCATATATGAGATATGTTCTTTTACACAATCTAGCTACAAATTTGGATTGGATATTAGGGCTGATCTATTTTCTAGTAGCAACCTATTTTTTAATTATAAAAGGAAATATGTTAATGAAAAGTAAGGAGACAAATCATTGTTTTTCTAAAAAGCAATTAGGTCCGTACAATGATGCAGTAAAGTGATCCAGAATTCAGAAGGGATTTTTGATGCTGAAGAGAGTACAAGTGAATGATTCATGAATAAATTATGACGGAAAAATGAATAATTTTCAGAAAAATAAAATAATATATTTATTTTTTTCTGAAAATATAATATAGTTATGGCACAGAAAGTATTTTAACATAAGGAGGCTGTTTATGAGGATTAAAGGAAATTATGTGCCGAAAAGGGAAGTGTTATTTTGCTCAAGTTCAATTACGATAGGGGAAGCACTGGAGCATTTAAATAAAACTGGGTATCGTTGTGTACCAGTTTTAGATGAAAAAAAAGAGAAATACTTAGGGAATATATATAAAGTAGATATTTTAGAATATAAAGGTTCACTTGAAGAGAGTGTAGTACAAATATTAAATGATAAAGAAGGATATGTGAGAGAAGATTCTTCGTTCTTTAAAGTATTTTTTACAATAAAAAAATTACCTTATTTATCAGTAGTTGATGAAAAAGGAGTTTTCCTGGGGATTTTAACGCATAAAAAAGTTTTTGAGTTATTAGAAGACGCATGGGGAGTCCATTCTAGTAAATATTCTGTCATGATTGGAACACAAGATTATAATGGGGCCATTCAAAAATTATCGACAGTGCTAAAGAAATACACTGGTATTCAAAGCTTAATGACTTTTGATAATGATGCTTTATTAGTACGTAGAATAATGTTTACATTGGGAGAAGAGTTTGAAGATAGTGAATTAGAAACATTGCTAAAGGATTTAGAAAATCATGGATTTAGAGTTGTGTATGTTGAAGAGATGAATAATCCACGTGAAGTTGAAACGATAGACTAACAAGTAAAAGCCATCTTATTTTTTGATGGCTTTTACTTTCTTTCGTATAAAAATATTCAAATATAATAAAATGTAAAAATCGTAAATTTCTAAAAAAAATTGTGTAATAAAATAAATAAAGGAGGTATGTGTGGATAATTTTGATTTTCAAAAAATTCTATTTAAAAATATGTTTTTATTTTTCAGCCAAATATGTTACTATATGTGTGATAAAAACAAAGAGGTCTGACAACTAAACTCCACGTTATAACACTCTAATGACTTGAATATTCAAAAAAATCAAAAATTAATAATTAGAGTAAGAATAAGGGGAATGGAGAAATTATGGAGAAAGACATTGCTTTGTAAGGGGCATATTTTATCATCTTGAGCAGAGAGGAGGATGCATAGCATATTGTGAAAAGAGAGATAAACAATGAAAAAGTGCTATGCAAATGAAAAGCATGAAGGGACGTTTAAGGCCAGGTGATACGGTAGCGATTGGTTTAATGTTATTTGCACTATTTTTAGGAGCAGGAAATTTAATTTTCCCACCAGTTTTAGGTCAACAAGCTGGAGAGAATGTTTGGGTTGCTACAATTGGATTCCTTGTAACGGGAGTCGGATTACCCCTATTAGCTGTAACAGCTGTCGCGTTTGTAGAGGGGGACTTGAAAGCGCTGTCTTCTAGAGTTCACCCTATATTTGCGTTTATTTTCCCATTGATTAGTTATTTAGCGATTGGACCATTTTTCGCGATTCCGCGTACTGGAGCTGTTTCATTTGAAATGGGTATGAAGCCATTTCTATCAGAGACAATGGTTTCTGAGTGGTACATGCTATTTCTTTTCACTATAGTTTTCTTCGGAATAACGTGGTATTTATCATTAAATCCATCTAAATTAGTGGATTGGTTCGGGAAATTTCTTACACCATTGTTAGTATTGATTGTTGCTGTTATTGTCGGAAAGGCAATTATTGATCCGATTGGAGAACCAGCTGCACCGCTAGCGGCATACAAAGAAAATGCTTTCTTTGGTGGATTTATTCAAGGATATTTAACGATGGATGCAATTAGCGCGCTCGTATTTGGAATTGTCGTTGTACAAGTTATCCGCTCTAAAGGGATAAAAGAGAGTAGTCAAGTTGCAAAAATAACAATTGTATCAGGTATTATTGCTGTACTTGGTTTAACGTTAATCTATTTATCACTTGCTTATCTTGGTTCAACAAGTACATCACTTGGGATCTCAGAGAATGGTGGACTTATTTTAACGAATGTTGTAAATGAGTTATATGGAACAAGTGGTAAAATTTTATTAGGACTTGTTATTATACTCGCTTGTTTAACAACTTCTGTTGGATTAACATCTGCTTGTGCGGGCTTCTTTACAAACGTATTCCCAAAACTTTCGCATAAAACGATTGTAACAATGGTATGTGTGTTTAGTTTAATTGTATCTAACTTAGGTTTAACACAATTAATCGCAGTCACTTTACCAGTGTTAATGATTATTTATCCAGTTGCAATCGTATTAATCGTACTTTCATATTTCCATAAATGGATTGGAAAGCGAAATACAATTTATATTGGTGCAATATTAGGTGCATTGTCAATTAGTTTATTTAATGGCTTAGAAAGTGCGAACATAAAAATTGACGGGGTTTCAAATGTACTACAAATGTTACCATTATATAAAGAAGGAATAGGATGGTTAATCCCAGCATGTATTGGCGGGGTTCTCGGTTTCTTCTTCTATAAATCAAATGAATCAAGTGAGTTACAAAAGAAAGGTGCCTAGGCGCCTTTCTTTTTTTGAAGGGGATTTTTATGTTTTGTCTAAGTAATAATTGGGAGGATTGATAAAATGGCTAGTTTTGAAGATTTTTTGACTTTGGATTTACGAATTGGAACTGTAACACATGCAGAGGAATTTAAAGAAGCGAGAGTGCCAGCGATTAAACTAGAAATTGATTTTGGGGAGCTTGGGGTCAAGCAGTCAAGTGCTCAAATTACGAAGAGATATAATCCAGAAGACTTAATCGGTCAGCAAATTGTTGCTGTTGTAAATTTTCCGCCAAAGCGTGTAGCTGGATTTAAATCGGAAGTGCTTGTATTAGGTGGAGTTCCTGAAGCTGGTGATGTTGTGTTGCTTCAGCCTAATATGGAATTGCCAAATGGAACGAAAATTAGTTAGTGTGAAGGTAGGGGTAAACATGGATATCGGACGAGAATATTTACAATGTGCCATTTCGAATTTCAAGGCAACACAAAAACAAGGAGAACGTGTACTTTCTCAATTATCTTATGAACAGATAATGTGGTCTGCTTATGAAGAGACAAATAGTATCGCGATTATTATTAAACATTTACATGGTAATATGCGTTCAAGATGGACGGAATTTTTAACGTCTGATGGCGAAAAAATAGATCGTAACCGAGATGGTGAATTTGAAGGTGGGTACAATTCAAAACAAGAAGCGCTTGCTGCGTGGCAAGAAGGGTGGGAGTATGTCTTTAAAACGATGGATACTTTAACAGCAGAGCAGATTTTGCAGAAAGTATACATTCGCGGAGAAGAACACACTGTCATGCAAGCGATCGAAAGGCAAATTTCTCATTATGCTTTACATATTGGACAAATCATTTACATTGGTAAAATGTTAAAAGAAAATGAATGGGAGTGTTTAAGCATTCCTAGAGGTCAATCTACTAGTTATTTACAGAAAAAACGTTCAACATAATAATAGGAAAGAAACCGATATAAAATAGGAAGCAAAAAAATAAGCCAATTGATAGAGGGCTCCGTGAACATTAGAATGCTGCCAGCAATAAGCCCATATGTAATAAGAAAGAAACCAAAGAGTGTATTTATAGGAATAAAACGTGAGACAAATAATTGCTGATTTTTGAAACAAGTGTTGTGAAACAAATAAAAGCGGAAATGCCATGTAGAGGTAATAAGATCTTTCCTTCTCGTTATTCTTTTTTTACATTTATGACAGATGAACGGTGGTTGCATTTTATTACGCTCCATTTTTTATATTTGTAATAATGTAAGACAAAAGTAAGTATAAAGTGTATGTTCCTATATACGCTCCTGCAATAAGGAAAAATGGATTCAGTAAAATTCCATGAATGCTTGTCATGAAAACTAAATTTTGTATTAAAACATCATATATATTAATAGAAATAATTGTCCCGAGTACATACAGTGCTAAGTATGCGGAAATATGTAGCACAATACGAATTTTAGGATGTAAAGCAAACAAATAAAAAATAAATGATAAGACGATTGGTAATGTTCCTATTAGTAGCTTCAATTCATTTCACCTCATTAACAATATAGCCGGAATTTAAGCGGTCTATTCTCTAGAGCTTGTACATAACTTGAAATAGAGAGGGTGATAGTATGAATCGAGGCTTTTTTTACGTGAAATTAACAAGTGTACGCAAGTTAATTATATTTATTATTACTACGGTATTAGCGACTTTCTTTCTTATTAGTGTAATGGTAACTTCCATGAAAGAGACAAAGTCAACGTATTTATATAATTGGTTAAATGAGTTATCAATGAATGGTTACATGTACGTTATTGGGAAGGAGAATCATTATTTTACACAGGAGTACCGGAATTTGAATCAAGACTTTTCTATTTCTTCATTCCTCTTTTCGATGGCTACGAATATTCGTTTTGATGATGTACGTAGTTTTGTCGGGAAAGAACTTCCGGGATTTGGGAAATATGATACAGAAATCGTTATAGCAGGTGAAGGAACAAACTATTCCAACTTACCGATAGAATCGAGTGTGCCTCTTGAAGAAGTAGTGAAGGAACGGACTGGAGAAGCTGGACAAGTTCCTAAGCCTGATCCGAATAAAGAGAAGAAACAACCATCTCAAACGACGGGAAAAAGACAAGTTGCATTGATTTATCATTCACATAGCTGGGAATCTTATTTGCCGTTACTCAACTTAACGAATGATCCAAATCCGAATAAAGCAACGAGTTCTGTAACGAATATTTCAATAGTTGGCGATCGATTGCGAGAACAGTTAGAAAGTGAAGGGATCGGTGCTGCTAACGATAAAACTGATGTTGGTCAAAAATTAATAAGTAAAGGATTAAATAGTAATAGTTCTTATAAACTGTCACGAGAAATTGTACAAGAAGCGATGGCTAGTAATAAAGAACTCCAATATTTTTTCGATTTGCACCGTGATAGTGCACGGAAAAATGTCACGACAAAAACAATTGGAGATAAATCATATGCAAAGCTTGCTTTTGTAATTGGGAAAGGAAATAAAAATTATGAAAAGAACTTACAATTAGCAACAGCTCTTCATGAGGAAATTAATAAGAAATATCCAGGAGTGAGCCGTGGTGTAATTCAAAAAGGGTTCCAAACAGGAAATGGAGTCTATAATCAAGACTTATCAGGACAGGCGATTTTAATTGAAGTTGGTGGCGTAGATAATACAAAGGAAGAATTAGATAGATCGATTGATGTTCTTGCTAAAGCATTTGGAGAATATTTTTGGCAAGCTGAAAAAGTGAATGGATAAAGCGAAAATTTGATCGGTGAGTGCTCATCCTACTGATTAGTAGCCCTTACGAATCAGGCTACCCGTTAATACGGGATAAACGTAAGCAAGAAGCTTACGTTTATTTGTTTGTTCATAATCTATAGGTAGAAAGATATGTCACATTATAGACAAAATTCCCTATTATTATATTGATATCGAAATTTGTCTATTTATAGTAAGAAATTTAAAAAGGAATTTTCGGAATAGTGGAGAAAATCTTTTTACAAGGAAAATTTTTAACTAACAGAATGGGTAGGGGATCAAGGTGATACGAGAGATTAGAGTAGAAGATGCAGCATCATTTTTACAATTAAGTAAGCAGTTAGACGAAGAAACGAAATTTATGTTATACGAACCAGGGGAAAGAAAAACCACAGTAGAGCAACAAGAAAAGATGGTCCACCGTTTTATAGAAAATGAATATGCAACAATATTTGTAGCAGTTGAAGATGATAGAGTAGTTGGATTTATTTTAGCCAATGGTAATGATGTTCAAAGAAAGAGACATGTGGCAGGCATTGTAATTGGTATTTTGCAAGAGTATAGTGGCCGAGGTATTGGAACGAGTTTGTTTAAAGAAGTAGAGAAGTGGGCAAGATTACATGATGTATGGCGTTTAGAATTAACGGTAATGGCCCACAATACAAGAGCTCAGGCACTATATAGCAAAATTGGATTTGAACAAGAAGGTGTCAAAAAATCTGCTCTTATCATCGATGGAAAAGGTGTCGATGAGTATGAAATGGCCAAATTATTAAAATAAGAGGTCGTTATATGAAAAAAAGATGGGCACTACTTGGTATCGTAGCGATGATACTGATCATTGGAGTAGCAGGAATAAATTATAAGATGTACAAGGGTCAAGAGGCGAAGGAAGTAAATGTAAATAATATATTTCCGAAAGCTAAAGAAACGATTGCTAATATGGATGGGGATATCGCAGTCATTAGTAATCCGAATTCGATGCTTGTACTTGTGAATAAAAATAGGCGTTTACCAGATGGGTATAGACCGCCAGATTTAGTTGTTCCGAAAGTACGTTACTCTAGTGAAGGTGATCAAGAGAAGAAAAAGATGAGGAAAGAGGCAGCGGCGGCACTTGAGGAAATGTTTCAGCAAGCCAATAAGGAGCGGATTTTCCTTTTTGCAGTCTCTGGATTTAGATCTTTTGATCGACAAAAAGCATTAAATACGATGTATAAAAGACAAGATGGAGAAGCAAAGACAGCGATGTCTAGTGCAGTCCCTGGTACGAGTGAACATCAAACAGGACTAGCTATGGATATTACATCTCAATCTGCTAAATTTCAGCTAGAAACTGTTTTTGGGGAGACGAAAGAAGGAAAGTGGCTTTCTGAAAATGCCCATAAATTTGGTTTTGTTATTAGATATACGAAAGAGAAAGAAGGGATTACCGGTTATCGTTATGAACCGTGGCATGTACGGTATGTTGGGAATCCGCAAGCTACATATTTATATGAAAACCAACTGACGATTGAAGAAGTAACGCAGTAATGAATTGAGGGGAGAGGGCTAAGATGACGATGTTATATAAGAAAAAGGTACATGCATATATTACGAGAGAAAAAGAAGGGGTTATGCAACTACTCGTTTTTAAACATCGTGATATACGAGAGGCTGGTATCCAAGTGCCAGGCGGGACAGTAGATGAAGGCGAAACGTTAGAGGCAGCAATTTTACGTGAAGTACAAGAAGAGTCAGGACTACGCCATTTTTGTATCGAGCGCTTCCTTTCCGATTACATTATTTTTGTGAAAGAAAAAAAGGAATATCAAAAACGTCATTTTTTCCACATTTCATTATTAACAGATGTGAAAGATACGTGGGAGCATATAGTGAGTGCTGGTGAGGAAGACAAAGGTTTAGTATTTTGTTATGAGTGGGTTGATATTAACAAATGCCCTGAATTAGCAGGTAAACAAGGCGAGTTTTTACATTTGTTAGAAGAGGTATATGTAAAATAATAAAAAGGGTCTGAGGCGATATTGTATTCGTTTCAGACTCTTTGTATTTCTCTGGAAATTAAAGGTTTTTAAACTGGTGAGTTGAATTCCTGTATAGGGATAGTAGTTGTTAATACGAGGAGCGGAGAAAATGAAAAAGTAATAGACATACGTCATATATAAAAGGGCTTATAAAAGGAGAATGAAAATGGAAATTCAGTTCAATACCCTACTGCAAAAAGAATTAACAATTCATGATATTCAAAAGGAAATGGAAGCTGGGAAGTTAACTTCAAAAGAACTAGTCATGTATTATCTTCATAGAATCGCAAAGTATGACCAAGATGGACCGAAAATCAATTCTATTTTAGAAATCAATCCAGATGCTATCTTTATTGCAGAAGCGTTAGATTATGAAAGAAAGACAAAAGGTGTAAGAGGTCCATTACATGGTATACCTGTTTTACTTAAGGATAATATTGAAACGAATGACTCGATGCATACAAGTGCTGGTACGATTGCCCTAGAACAAAATATAAGTAGTGAAGATGCATTTCTCGTTACAAAACTTCGAGAAGCAGGATCAATTATAATAGGTAAAACAAATATGACAGAACTAGCAAATGCAATGTCTTTTGAAATGTGGGCTGGATATAGCGCTAGAGGTGGTCAAACAATTAATCCTTACGGTACAGGAAAGGATGATATGTTCGTTGGTGGCTCAAGTACAGGGTCTGCTATAGCAGTTGCCGCTAACTTTACTGTATTATCCGTTGGAACAGAGACAGATGCTTCTATTTTGAGCCCAGCTGTTCAAAACTCGGTTGTAGGTATTAAGCCGACTGTTGGGTTAATTAGTCGTAGTGGAATTATTCCTTTCACTTATTCACAAGATACAGCTGGGCCATTTGCTAGAACAGTAACAGATGCTGCTATTTTACTAGGGAGTCTAACTGGGGTGGATGAGAAGGATGTAGCCACTCATAAAAGTGAAGGCATGGCATATCAAGATTATACATCTTATCTTGATGCTAACGGTTTAAAGGGGGCGAAGATTGGTGTATTTAGCAATGCGCCAAAAGATTATTATGAATCTGGAGAATACGATGAAAAATTGTTTAAGGAAACGATTCAAGTTTTACGTAGTAAGGGAGCGACAATAGTAGAAGATATTGATATTCCATCTTTTCATAGAGAATGGAGCTGGGGGGTTCCGCTTTATGAACTGAAGCATAGCTTAGATAACTATCTTTCTAAATTACCTTCTACTATTCCAGTACATTCTATTTCGGAGTTAATGGAGTTTAATAAAAACATAGCAGAAAGAGCTTTGAAATATGGACAAACTAAGTTAGAAAGAAAAAAAGATTTTCCTAATACGTTAAGAAATCCTGAATATTTAAAGGCAAGATTAGAAGATATATACTTTTCGCAAAAACAAGGTATTGATTTTGCATTGGAAAAATATAATCTTGATGCGATACTGTTCCCTTCTTATATAGGATCTACTATATGTGCGAAAGCAGGTTATCCGTCTATAGCAATGCCTGCGGGATATATGGATAATGGGAGGCCTTTTGGAATTACTCTTGCAAGTGCTGCTTTTAGTGAAGGGGCATTAATTAAACTAGCATATGCTTTTGAACAAGCGACAAAACATAGGAAGATTCCCAACTTGTCATGAATAGAATAAACAAAAAGGACAGGAATTCCTGTCCTTTTTGTTTTATTGATTAAAGTGAAATATCTTTCTGCTCCGTCTTCTGATATTTTAATAAGTTAAAGGATAAACAAGCAGAACATAAAATAAGAAAAGCGGCGATAATATAAATAGTACGAACGCCGAACATATCAGTAATAATTCCAACGCTAAGCATAGAAAGACCAGAAGCTGTCGAGAGAAGTGCACCATGAGCTGTATACATCTTCGATAATAAAGAAGGAGTGACGCTTGATTGTAAAACCGTCGTTTGAGAAATATCTCTAATTTGATAACATGGTCCCATTAGAACACAAAGAAATAGAGCAATAAATCCGCTACTTGTCATACCATATAAAAATGTAAGAATACTAAACATAAGAGAGCCTATCGCCATGGAGCGTATTAAATTTTTTTGAATATATGTACTCATTTTCCACGCTAATATCCCGCCAATTAATGTGCCGACGTAATAACTTGTGTTAATATATCCCCACCAATCTTCGCCTTTATGAAGAACAGTCGTTACATATGCCATCGTAATAGCACCGATCCATATCGTCCCTGCGAAAGTTTCAATTAAGTCCATAATTGTAACGATGCGCAGAGACGGGTGTTGAAATAACAGTTTCCATCCTTCTAATAATGCAGTAGTTTTCGAAGAAGTGGGTTCTGCTACTCGTTCAGCTTGTATAGATTGTAATGAAAGGTGTAATGTAATACATCCGAAAATCATCAATATGTTATTAATCATGAGTGTCGAAGTAACGCCAATGAGAAGAACAATTATGCTTGTAAATGAGTATGCAGCGGCTTGTATAATTTGTGTTGAAAAGGAAAAGACACTATTTACTTTTACTAATTTTTCTTGTGGTGTTAAGCGCGGGATAACTGCGTATAGTAGAGGAGCGCTCCAGCCACTACATAATGAAATGAAAATAACAAAAGTTAAAAGAGCAGAAATGTTTGTTGATAGTATAGGAAATAATATCATTAACAATATTAAAAGAGCTGTTTTAATCCATTGTAGAGTATATAGCAATGAATAAGATGGAAACCGATTCATTATAAGTGGTGCAGAGGTGTTCGCGATAAGATTTGTGATAACTTGTAATAATGGAAAAAGAGCAGTAATTGTAGCTGATCTAGTTGTGATATAGATGTGAGTTGTAATAATCATTATGTATACAATGTCAGCGAGAGTAATGCATATTTTGGAGCCCAAATAGTAAGTTAGTGAACGTTTAGGCAATAAGAATACCACCTTTCAAATCAATACTGCTTTTAATTTTAATCATTATAATCTGTAAGTTATATTTTTGAAAGAATTAAATTTTTTGTCATTTTTTGAAAGGGATTTTCGTGTATAATGAAGAATATATTAATATAGCATTTTATTAATGCTTGTTGTAACAGCGAATACATATAATAGCTTGTAGCAAACGCCCCCTCTATGAGAAAGGGCGGATAAACCATTCTTTTCTTCATATACATATAGAAAATGAGAAAGAAAGTGAGGGTTGCATATGGCTGGATGGGTGATTTGGTTTATAATAGCGGGTATTTTATTTATTGCAGAAATGTTGTCGATTACGTTTTACATGCTTTGGCTTGGAATTGGAGCTGTTGTCGGAGGTCTTATTGCTTTGTTTGCTCCTGATGCACTATTTTTACAAGTTGTTGTTGGGGCGATTGTAAGTTTAACATTGACTTTCTTTACGAAAAGAATTTCTAAAAATTTTCGAGAAGCAAAAGGTTTTACTGATACAGTAGATAAACTTGTTGGTAAAAAGGGAATTGTTATGCAAACGATTACAAGTGAAGTGAACGGTATTGTGAAAGTGGATGGAGATACTTGGACAGCTATTTCGGATACTCCTATTGATGCTGGAGAAAAAGTCGTTGTTATACAGAGGCATAGTACTATTTTACAAGTGAAAAAGGAGAGTGAATAAATATGGCAGTAGCATTAACGTTAACGATTATTTTCGCATTGATTGTCGTTGTATTTATTGCATTGACAATTAAAATTATTTCTCAGCAAAAAGTTGGGGTCGTTGAAAGGTTTGGTAAATTTCAACGGATTATGCACCCTGGATTAAATATTCTAATCCCAATTGTAGACCGCGTTCGTGTATATCACGATTTACGTATTCAACAAACGAATGTACCACCACAAAAGGTAATAACGAAAGATAATGTACAAGTAGAAATTGATACAATTATTTTCTATCAAATTGTTGAACCAGAGCTTGCGACATATGGTATTTCAAACTATGAATATGGTGTTCGTAATATTACATCTGCAACAATGCGTCAAATTATTGGTAAAATGGAGCTTGATGAAACATTATCAGGTCGTGAAAAAATTTCAACAGAAATTCGTTTAGCACTTGATGAAGCGACAGAAAAATGGGGCGTTCGTATTGAGCGTGTCGAAATAGTCGATATTAATCCACCAAAAGATGTGCAAGTATCAATGGAAAAACAAATGAAAGCAGAACGTAATAAACGTGCGATCATTTTAGAAGCTGAAGCAGCGAAACAAGATAAAGTCCTTCGTGCTGAAGGGGAAAAACAAAGTAAAATTTTAATGGCTGAAGGGGATAAAGAAGCGCGTATTCGTGAAGCGGAAGGTATACGAGAAGCGAAAGAATTAGAAGCGCAAGGGGAAGCGAGAGCGATTGAGGAAATTGCAAAAGCAGAACAAAACCGAATTGAATTACTTCGCGCAGCAGATTTAGATGAGCGCGTACTTGCTTATAAATCATTTGAATCATTGATTGAGGTTGCAAAAGGCCCAGCAAATAAAGTATTTATTCCATCTAATGCAATTGAAACACTTGGTACTCTTGGGGCAATTGGGGAAATCTTTAAAGAGAAACAAACGAAGAAATTACCTTCGTCAGATACAGAAAAAGAACAATAAGAGTGAGGAAGAGAAATGGGATGCCATTTCTCTTTTTTTTGCGTATATTACGAAAGGCTTGTACATATCCATGTATAAAGAAGGTGATACAGTGAAAAAGTATGCAACCCGTATACATGGGAAGAAACTAATCTCGTTACTCTTTCTATGTGCACTAGTCATAATTATTATTGCGTCGATTTTAACGTCGCTTTTACATACAATGAAATCGAATTACGCGAATCAATGGTTTGGAAAAGTATCGATGCAAGGTTTTGTTCAAATGATAGAAAGTGAGAATCGCTATTACGGATTTGATTATTTTAAGCAGAATAAAAGGGAGTCATTTGGAAATTTAATGTTCTCGATGGCGACGGATTTGAAAATTAAAGATTTAAGAACGTTTGTCGGTAAAGAAGTGCCTGGTATGTCAAAGTATTACTCTAACATTATCGTAGCTGGGGAAGGAACAAACTTTACGAATATCCCAAATGAATCTAGTGTACCGATTGAAGAAGTAACGAAAGAGCGAGAAGTAGCAAAAGATAAAGTTACAGAAGCTGAAAAGAATAATCCGGTTCAGAAAAAGAACGGAGCGAAAAAAGGTGAAAGTGCAGTATATATTTATCATACACATAGCTGGGAATCTTTCTTTCCGTTATTACCAGGGGCTACCGATCCATCAAGTCCAGATGTAAATGTGTCCTTACTAGGGAAACGTATGAAAGAACAACTTGAAGGACAAGGAATTCCGGTAGTTCATGATAAAACGAATATGGGGGATTTATTAGCGAGTAAAAAATGGAAATGGCTGCAATCATATAAAGCGTCTCATGAATATGTAAAAGAAACATTAGCACAAAATAATAAAATTGCGTTTCCGATTGATATACACCGTGATGATCAGCGGAAGAAGGTAACAACAAAAGTAATTAACGGGAAATCGTATGCAAGATTATATTTTATAATTGGGATGGAAAATGAAGGGCGTGCTGAAAATGAAAAAATTGCAAGGGCAATCAATAGTTATTTAGATGAAAACTATTACGGATTAAGTAGAGGGATTTTTCCGAAGTATAAAAAAGATGGAAATGGTGTTTATAATCAAGATTTATCTAAAAATGCGATGTTAATTGAAGTTGGTGGTGTTGATAATACATTAGATGAATTATATAACACAATTGATGTGTTAACGGAAGCGTTTAGTAAATATTATTGGAACAATGCAGAGAAAGTGAATGGATGAGGGGCGGGAAACCGTTCCTTTTTTGTGTTGTTTAAAAAAAATTAAGATTTCATAATGTGAAATAAGAGCGAAATTATACGTATTAAAATTGATATAATGATTGAAAATTCAGTCATCAAATAGAGTTTCTAAACTTTTTAGTATATTATTATGGAAAATTGGAGGGGAAAGAATGGCAATTAGAACAGGGGAACAGTATATTGAAGGATTACGAAAAAGAAATCCTGAAATTTGGATTGGTGGAAGAAAAGTAACAGATGTAGTAAATGAAGATGTTTTTCGCGAACCTATTTTACAAATTGCTAACTTATATGATATGCAGCACAATCTAGAATATCAGGATAAGATTACTTATATATGCGAAGAGACAGGGGAAAGGGTCTCAAATTCCTTTTTAGTGCCAAAAAATTATGAGGATTTAAAAGCACGTCGTGAATTATTTGAAGTATGGGCAAAAGCTACCTTCGGTTTAATGGGAAGAACACCAGATTTTTTAAATGTAACAGTGACTTCAATGGCAAGTAATTCTTGGTTTTTTGAGAAGTTCAATCCAGAATGGGGAGCGAATATAAAGAATTATTATAAACATATACGGGATAATGATTTATTTTTAACACATGCGATTATTAATCCGCAAAATGATCGTAGTAAGGCTTCTCATCAACAAGAAGATGAAACTATGCATTTAGGTGTAGTAAGTGAAACAGCAGAAGGTATGTATGTTAGTGGTGCTAAAATGTTAGCGACACTCGCTCCTATTACAGACGAGGTAATTATATATTCCTATCCAAGTTTTAAGCCAGGTGATGAACGTCATGCAATCTCTTTTGCAGTACCAATTGATGCACCAGGACTAAGAATTCTTTGTCGTGAGCCAATGCAAGATGGAAAACGTTCTCTATTTGATCATCCACTTGCATCAAGGTTTGAGGAAATGGATGCATTACTAGTATTTCATAATGTGTTTATCCCATGGGATAAAGTATTTATTTATCAAAATATAGAAGCTGGGAATCAATTGTATCCTAAAACGGGAATTGGTCATCAACCAGCGCATCAATCTGGAGTAAGAGGATTAGTAAAGCTTTCTTTCGCTGCTGAAGTAGCTATGAAATTAGCAGATTCGATAGGAGTAGATGGATTTTTGAATGTACAAAACCAGTTAGCAGAGCTTATGCAAGATGTAGAAACGATACGTGCGCTCTTACAAGTAGCTGAGTATGAATATGAAACGAATCCATATGGAGAAATTATTCCTGCAAGGTTGCCACTTGATACAATACGCAGTTTATTACCTAAAATGTATCCACGTGCAATTGAGATTATTCAAACCATCGGTGCTGGTGGATTATTAATGTCACCGACAGGTGCAGATTTTATGAATCCCGAAATTCAAGACGATATGGAAAAATACTATATCGGGCGTGAAGGAGTATCTTCTGAGGAACGAGTTCGTTTATTTAAATTAGCATGGGATTTATGTGGAGAAGCTTTTGGACAACGGTTATTACAATATGAGCGTTATTATTCTGGAGATCCGGTGCGTAAAATGGGAATGTTTTATAATGCGTACAAAAAACAACAAACGTTTTCCCTAGTAAACAATGCTTTGCAATCAAGCTCATCTGAAGGTGCTTTAAGTTGAATAAAAATGTTTACGCTTACATTTTTATTTAGAAAAGGAAGGAGCAACAGAGGATAACAAGAATTTTACTGTTAGGATGTAAATCTTCTTATATTTTTAACAACATCTAAAACTAGAGAACTGTAACTGGAATAGGGGAGGTAAATGATTTGATCGCTTCTATCGGTAAAATTTGTAAAATTCTAAATTGTTTTACGAGTGATGAGCCTGTACTAGGTAATTCTGAAATAGCGGAAAAACTAAATATGAATGCAAGTACGGTTCATCACCTTGTTCGTACGTTGTGTGCAGAAGGAATGCTCATTCAAGATGAGCAAAGAAAATATAGATTAGGCTGGAAATTGTTAGAGTGGGGAAACCAGGTTATGTTTCAGCAAGAGATTTATAGCGGAGCAATTCCACTTGTAGAAGAGCTTGTTAGAAATTTTAATGGGACTGTGCATATTGGTATGTATGATCGTGGTGATGTCGTATTTATTTTGAAAGTGTCATCAAGGGAATCAGTTCAAATTTCAACACATGTTGGATCAAGAGAGCCTGCATATTGTACAAGTACAGGGAAAGTGTTGCTTTCGTTTCATTCATCTTCATTAGAATGTACGTCAGAAAAAGAACTTTTACGACGAGCCCCTAATACAATTACTTGCGTGAAACAATTCCAAGTGGAGTTACAGAAGATTCGTAAACAAGGATATTCAATTAGTGATAATGAAAATGAACATGGACTATATGGAATTGCTGCTCCAATTCGATCTTATACTGGCAGAACTATTGCGGCGCTTAATATTGTTGGTCCCATATCATATATGCAGGGAAGTAAACGTGAAATCATAATTCAAAGTGTGATGAATACAGCAAATTTGATTTCAAAGGAATTTGGTTATTTAGAAATCTAACTCTAGAAGAAGAGAGATGAGAATCATTTATATACATGAGCAGTGTATACCTGAATTAATGAAATCAATTGTTTCAATTGGTGCTTTTGATGGTGTACATAAAGGCCATCAAACTGTTATTAAAAATGCGGTTGAGAAGGCAAAGGAATTAAAGATAACAAATGTTGTGTATACATTTGATCCACCACCACGTTCTTATTTTCAAGGGGCGCAAATATTAACACCCATTGAAGAGAAGGTGAAACGTCTTCAAAATCTCGGTGTTGAACATGTAATTGTAATTCGGTTTGATGAGTCATATATAACAAAAAGTGCGAGCTGTTTTGTTCAAGACTTAAAAAGGCTAAATCCTGTGGACATTTATATTGGTCAAGATTTTAGGTTCGGAAAAAATCGAGAAGGTAATATAGAGCTGCTAAGAGAACACTTCAATATTTCTATAGTGAAAGATGTTTGCTGTGAAGAAGGTGAGCGAATATCTTCAACGAGAATTAGAAATTATGTATGTCATGGAGATWTGCAAAAGTCTAGCTCTTTACTCGGTTAGTCTTTTAAAACGATATAAATAGAAGGAATAAAGAGGAGGAAATAATATGTCTAAAACATTGCAATCTTTTAATTTACTAAAATGGATTGATGAGAATAAGGAGTTATTGAAGCCGCCAGTAAATAATAAAGTTATTTGGCAAGATTCGGAATTTATCGCCATGATATTAGGTGGTCCAAATAGAAGACGTGATTTCCATGTAGATCCTTCAGATGAATTTTTCTATCAAATTAAAGGTGAATGTTATGTGGAGTGTATTACAGAGGAAGGTAAGCGGGAAGTTGTCACAGTAAAAGAAGGGGATGTATTTATGCTGCCAGCTATGGTACCACATTCACCACATCGTGTTGCCAATACATTTGGACTAGTAATTGAAAGAAAACGTAGTCAAGGAGAACTTGAGGATTTCGTTTGGTTCTGTGACGAGTGTAATCATGAAATGCATCGTGTACGTGTTCAATTAAATGATATTGAAAAACAAGTAAAAGAAGCAATTCATAGTTTTAATTCAAATAAGGAAATTCGAGCATGTAAGAACTGCGGTCACATTATGCCAGAAGAAGTGGAGGAATGGAAGTGCGAATAGATTTTCATACACATATTATTCCTGAAACTTTTCCGGATTTTGAAGAGAAGTTTGGTGGCGGTCGTTGGCCGATATTAAATCGGACTTGTACATGTGGTGCAAGCATTATGGTTGGAGGTAAAAACTTTCGAGACGTTACAGACCAAGTCTGGTGCCCTAAGAAAAGAATTGAAGATATGGACCGTGAAGGTGTAGATATTCAAGTTTTATCGCCAATCCCTGTTACATTTTCGTATTGGGCAAAACCAGAGGAAGCCGAAAGTATGGCACGTATTCAAAATGATTTTATTGCAGAAACAGTTTCAGCACATCCAAATCGTTTTGTAGGGTTAGGAACAGTTCCGATGCAAGATGGAGAAACTGCAATTCGTGAAATGGAGCGTTGTATAACGGAATTAAATTTACATGGTATTGAAATTGGCACAAACGTGAATGGTAAAAATTTAGATGATCCATCGTTTATTGAATTCTTTCGAATGGCTGAAAAATGGCAAGTTCCGATTTTTATTCATCCATGGGAAACATTAGGGCGTGATAGAATGCCACATCATAATTTTATGTATACAGTCGGGATGCCAAGTGAAACAGCACTTGCGGCAGCTACACTAATATGTAGTGGGATAATGGAGAAATTTCCACGGTTAAAGGTTTGTTTTGCACATGGGGGAGGGTCTTTCCCATATATTTTGCCAAGATTAGATCAAGGATGGAAAGTATGGCCACATTTACGGTTGACTACACACCCTCCTAGTTATTATGCAAAGAAATTTTATTTTGATTCTTTAAATTATGATCCTATTAATTTGAAATATATGATTGAAAGATTTGGATATGAAAAGATTTTCATGGGCTCAGATTATCCATTTTTATTGCGAGAAGTTGATCCTGGAAAAGTGATTGATGAAACAGTCGGTTTATCGGAGGAACAAAAAGCAGCGATGCTCGGGGGAAATGCTGCGGAATTTTTAAATATTGATATAAAAAAACGAGGTGTAGCATATGCAGAGATTACAAACACCTGAGAACAAATTAAGTGAGTTAGGAATCACACTACCAGCTATTCGCCCAGCAGTTGGAAATTATGTTAGTTGTGTAAAAGTAGGTAACTTATTGTTTACTGCTGGACAAGGTGTAGATGAGTATCATGGGAAATTAGGAAAGGATATTTCCATTGATGAAGGATATAAAGCAGCAAGACAATCCATGTTGAATTTATTGAGTGTTGTGAGAAACGAACTAGGTGATTTAAATAAGGTGAAACGAGTTGTAAAGCTACTTGGTTTTGTAAATAGTACGGAAGATTTTATTAATCAGCCAAAAGTAATGAACGGGGCATCTGATGTATTAGTAGATATTTTTGGGGAAAAGGGAAAACACGCCCGATCTGCAGTCGGTATGGCTCAATTACCTAATAACACAACAATTGAAATTGAGATGGTTTTAGAAATTGAGGAGTAGGAGGTAAGGAAGGTGAACAAAGAATTATTAGCTGACAAAATGAAAGTAAAAGATGCGAAATTGTTTATTGATGGACAATATGTGGATTCCATATCTGGCGAAACATTTGATACGTTCAATCCAGCGACGAATAGAAAACTTGCTTCTATTGCAAAGGCAAATGAAGAGGACACAAAAAGAGCAATTGATGCGGCAGAACGTACATTTAAAAGCGGTATTTGGAGTAAAATGCCTGTGGAAGAGCGGTCGAATATTTTATGCAAAATGTCAGATTTGATTATGGAAAGAGTGGATGAACTAGCGTATATAGAAACTCTTGATGTTGGAAAACCGATTAAAGAAAGCAAAGGATTCGATATACCACGTTCGGCTCATAATTTTCGCTTCTTTGCTGAAATGGCTAAATATATGGTGCATGAGCATTATGACAAACATAACTTTATGTCATATGCAAAGTATGCTCCCGCGGGAGTGACAAGTTTAATCATTCCTTGGAATTTGCCATTTATGCAAATGACGTGGAAAGCATCAGCTGCACTTGCTTCTGGTAATACTGTTGTTGTCAAGCCGGCCTCTTATACTCCATTAAGTGCAGTTATGCTTGGTGAAATTGCAAATGATGCAGGACTACCACCAGGTGTACTTAATATTATTACAGGTCCAGGGAATACTGTCGGGACAAAAATGACAACACATCCAGCTGTTAGAAGAATTTCATTTGTTGGAGAAAGTAATACAGGCAAGACAATTATGCGTAATGCATCAGAAAACTTAATACCTGTTTCCTTAGAATTAGGGGGCAAATCAGCAAATATCGTATTTGAAGATGCAGATTTAGATGAAGCAGTACAAGGATCAATTGARGCTATTTATCGGAATCAAGGAGAAATTTGTTTAGCTGGTTCAAGATTACTTGTGCAAGAAAGTGTATATGAACAGTTTTTAGAGAAATTTGTAGCGGCTGTAAAAAGAATAAAAGTTGGAGATCCTCTTTCTGAAGATACAGATATGGGAGCGCTTGTATCAAAATCTCATTTAGAAACAGTTGATCGTTATGTAGAAATAGGAATTTCAGAAGGGGCAAAATTAGCCTATGGTGGAAAAAGAGTGGAGAGTCTAGTAGAAGGAAACTTTTATGAACCTACTATTCTATATGATGTTGATAACAGTATGCGTGTAGCACAAGAAGAGATATTTGGCCCAGTTCTAGTTGTTATTCCATTTAAAACGGAAGAGGATGCAATTCGCATTGCGAATGATTCCATTTATGGACTAGCTGGAGTTGTTTGGACAAATGATCTTAGACGAGCGCAACGAGTGGTTTCACAAATCGATTCAGGCTTATTATGGATTAATTGTTGGTATGTTCGAGATTTACGTACTCCATTTGGCGGTTCGAAGGCGAGTGGGATTGGTAGAGAAGGTGGACGTCATAGTTTCGAATTTTATACGGAAGCTAAGACGGTTACGATGAAATTATAAAGGTGATGTTTTAACTTAAAGTTCAAAGCTCCCATCTGACATTTATGGAAATAAAATAGTTAGGTGGGGGCTAGTTATATTGTCGTTGATAGGGGATATATAAATTTGAAAAATGAGGTGAAAGCAATTGTTAATTAAAGAATTAGCTGATGAACTATTACAAGCTGAAAATTCACGAGTAGGGATACCTCCATTTACTGAGAGATATGCTAATTTATCTGTTGAGGATGCTTATAATATTCAGCTTGAAGTAGTAGAAAGAAAGTTGGAGAATGGGCGTTGTGTAATTGGAAAGAAAGTTGGACTTACGAGTGTTGCAATGCAACAGATGCTTGGGGTAAATGAACCAGATTATGGACATTTACTAGATGATATGAAGATAGAAAATGGTAGTGAAATTTCAGTAAGTTCCTTTGTAGCTCCCAAAATAGAAGCAGAAATAGGGTTTGTTTTAGCAGAAGACTTAAATGGGCCTAATATTACATATGTTGACGTACTAATGGCGACGAAATATGTAGTGCCTACACTTGAAATTATTGATAGTCGAATTGCTGATTGGAAAATTCGGCTTGCTGATACAGTGGCGGATAATGGATCGTCGGCAAAAGTTGTAATTGGTGATACATTCTCTAGCGTTGATAAAGTAGATTTACGTACAACTGGAATGACACTTTATAAAAATAATAGTTTAATTGCAACGGGTGCTGGTGCGGCTGCATTAGGGCATCCTGCGCAAGCTGTTGCTTGGCTAGCTAATAAACTTCATGAGTTTAATATTGGATTAAAAGCAGGGGAGTTAATTTTACCAGGTGCGTTATCTGGTGCAGTCTCAGTAAATAGTGAAGATAGTATTCATGCTGATTTCGGTTCACTCGGATCGGTTTCTGTTACCTTCATATAGATTAAAAGATTGAAAAAAGGGGGGATAGATGTGGAGAAAGTAAAGGTAGCCATTATTGGATCAGGTAATATTGGCACGGATTTAATGTATAAATTAAGAAAAAGTGAAGTCATAGAGCTGAATGCCATGATTGGAATAGATTTGGAATCGGATGGTTTAAAGCGAGCAAAAGAAGCGGGATACGAGATTTTTGATAATGGAATACAAGCAATTATTGATAATCCAAATTTAGCCGATATTGTATTTGATGCAACTTCAGCTAAAGCACATAGTCACCATGCAAAAGTATTGGGGGAACTTGGGAAAATAATAATAGACTTAACACCTGCTGCATGTGGGCCGTTCGTTTGCCCTGCTATACAAAATAATAATTTTGTATATAAGAAAAACGTTAATATGATTACGTGCGGGGGACAAGCAACGATTCCAATTGTTTATGCTATTAATGAGGTAGCAAATGTTACATATGCAGAGATAGTTGCTACAATTTCAAGTTTAAGTGCAGGTCCAGGTACAAGGGCAAATATTGATGAGTTTACAATTACGACGAGGCGCGGAATTGAAGAAATTGGTGGGGCAGATCACGGGAAAGCACTCATTATATTAAACCCTGCGGAGCCTCCTATATTAATGAGAGATACAGTATATTGTGAAGTTAAGTATATGGATGAGACTTCTATCCAAGAAGCGATTCAAAAGATGGTTGAAGTAGTTAGGACGTATGTTCCAGGTTATTCTTTAAAACAAGAGCCGATGTTTGATGGGAATCGTGTAACTGTATTTTTAGAGGTTGAAGGAGCAGGAGATTATTTTCCCTCTTATGCCGGTAATTTAGATATTATGACAGCAGCGGCATTAAAAGTAGCTGAAGAATTCGCAGCGCAAATTATTTCAGAGAAGAAAAGAGGTGTAATGAATGAGGCGAAATAGTGAAATGCCAGTGAAAATAACGGAAGTTTGTTTACGTGATGGAAGCCATGTAATGAAACATCAATTTACAGAAGAACAAGTTCGATCTGTTACAAGGGCATTAGATGAGGCTGGTATGCATTATATCGAAGTGAGTCATGGAGATGGTTTAGGTGGTTCTACATTACAATATGGAAAGTCATTAGTTAACGAAATGAAGCTGATTGAAGCAGCGGTAGATGAGTGTAAGCAAGCTAAAGTAGCTGTTTTGTTAATTCCTGGTATTGGAACTATTCATGAATTAAAGCAAGCTGCAAATATTGGTGCGAAACTTGTTCGTGTAGCAACGCATGTAACAGAAGCTGATGTTTCAGCTCAGCATATTCAATTTGCGCGTGGGCTAGGTATGGAAGTGTGCGGTTTTTTAATGATGGCACATTCTGCACCGGTTGAAAAATTAGTAGAACAAGCAAAGCTTATGGAGGATTATGGTGCAGAAGCAATTTATGTAACTGATTCGGCTGGTTCTTTATTGCCCCACGAAGTACGTGAGCGTATTCGTGCATTACGTCAATCTTTAAATATAGAAATTGGTTTCCATGGCCATAATAACCTTTCTGTTGCAGTAGCGAATACAGTGGCGGCAATTGAAGAAGGTGCGACACGTATTGACGGAAGCGTGCGGTGTCTTGGAGCAGGAGCTGGAAATGCCCAAACAGAAGTATTGCTCACTGTTTTGGATCGTATGGGGTATAAGCTAGATATAGATTTATATAAGATGATGGATTTAGCTGAGGATATTGTTGCACCTTTATTGCCAGCGCCGCAAGAAATTCAAAAAGGAAGTCTTGTAATGGGATATGCTGGTGTATATTCTAGCTTTTTATTACATGCTGAAAGAGCGGCAAAGCATTTTGGTGTAGACGCTCGTGATATTTTAATAGAACTTGGGAAAAGAAAAGTAGTTGGAGGACAAGAGGATATGATTTTAGATGTCGCGGCAGAATTAGCAAAGATAAAAACGGGGGTGTAAAAGATGGCTTTAGTGAAAGGAGCAGATTTAGAAATTGTGGAGTATTTACTTCAAGCTGAAAAGGAAAGGAAAGAAGTAGTAAAAGTAACGGATAAGCACCCAGATTTAACAGTAGAGGATGCTTATAAATTACAAAAATGTTTAATTGAACAGAAAATGAACGAAGGTTCTAAAAGAGTTGGTGTGAAACTTGGGTTAACGAGTAAAGCAAAACAACAAATGATGGGTATTGATGAAGCGATATACGGATATTTGTTGGAAGATATGTTAGTGTTCGAATGGGAGCCATTGCAATACGAAACATTGATTCATCCAAAAGTAGAACCAGAGATTGCTTTTTTAATAGGTGAGGATTTACAGGGAACGAATGTGACAGCAGCTGATGTATTAAAGGCAGCAAAATATGTTGCGCCAGCTTTAGAGATTATTGATAGCAGGTATTTAAATTTTAAATTTACATTACCTGATGTAATAGCTGATAATTGTTCATCTTCAAAGTTTTTATTAGGAAGTAGATGGATGGATGCTAAAGAAATAGACTTAGCTAGTGTAGGGATGGTTATGTCGAAAAATGGTAAGATTGCTACAACTGGAACGGGGGCAGCAGTACTGGGACATCCAGCAGAGGCAATTGCTTGGGCGGTAAATAAACTTGGTTTACAAAATGAAGGATTTAAAAAGGGTGATATTGTATTAAGTGGGGCATTATCTGAAGCGATTGCATTTAAAGCAGGAGATTCCATAATTGCACAATTTGATGATTTAGGAAGTGTAGCGATGTTTTGTGAATAAATAGTAAAGAGAGAGATAAAAATGCCAATTATACAAATTCAAATAATAGAAGGTAGAAAGCAGAGCAAATTCAAAATCTAATATTTGATGTTACAGAGGCAGTTGCGAAAAACTTAGATGTAGATGTTGGACGGGTTCGTGTTTTAGTGAATGAAATCCCAAGTTCGCATTGGGGAGTTGGAGGAAAGTCAAAAGATTTTTTAAAAGAAAGTTAGTAATAAAAGCAATTTTCATTCTTTTATGAATGGGGATTGCTTTTATTGTTTTGGAATTTTTTGATAATATGTTAAAATTTAATCTTGGTTTTAAGGAGATAAGGGGGAATAAGAATGCAAATATTACTAATACGCCACGGAGAATCAGAAGCAGATATTTTAAATGTACATGAAGGTCGAGCTGACTTTGAATTAACAGAAAAGGGAAGACAGCAAGTACAAAGGCTTGTACAGAAAGTGAAAGCAGATTTCCCGCCAGATTTCATTTGGGCAAGCACATTAAGACGTGCTCGCGAAACTGGTGAAACATTAGCAGAAGGAATTGGGTGCCCAATTCAACTAGAAGAGGAATTAATGGAGTTCAATAATGGAGTGCAAGCAGGTTTATCATTTGAAGAGGCGAAAAAATATCCAGAGCCAAAGTTTCTTCATGATCGTTTTGAAAACGGGGAATCATTTATTGAATTTAGAATGAGAATAGAAGGAATCTTTTCTAAAATCGTGACAGAGAATACATATGACCGAATTGCAATTGTTGCACATGGTGGTGTAATGAATAGTATATTACGTGCATTTTTCAAAATGCCAATCTCAATGGACTATTACTTTAAAATAGGAGATACGGGAATAAGCTTAATTGAAATTGATGGTGAACAAAAAACGGTACATTTCATTAATGATACGAATCATTTGGACGGGATGTAAAGACCTATGTACAAAGTAGTGTTTTTTGATGTTGATGGTACTCTTTTAAGTGAGATTGACAGAAGTATGCACGAAAGTACAAAAGAAGCGATACAAAGATTAATAGATAAAGGAATACAAGTAGTTGTTACAACAGGGAGACCATATAGCTTATGCTCACAATTTGAGGAACTAGGCATAAATACGTTTATTTCTGCAAATGGTGCACATATAAAATGTGCTGATGAAGTTATACATAAATCGGTACTTTCAAGAGGAATTGTTCATGATATTTCAAATTTCGCTGAATTACATGGTCACAGTGTTTCTTATTTTACAGAGGAATTTGTAATGAATGGTATTGCCTCAAAAGACGAACGTGTAATACGAGCATTAAATGAAACGTTAAATTTAGAGCGGTATCCTGACAAAGTTAGAAACTTATCAGAAGAGATTTATTGTGTATGTCTGTATGCTGATGAAACAGAAGCTCAAAAATTCTTTGAAAGATATCCAGCACTTACGTTTGAACGTTTTCATGGTTACGTTATGAATGTGTTGGAAGATAGTAAAGTATCGAAGCTAACTGCAATTCAAAAGGTATTGGAACATCTGGAAATTTGTAAATCAGAAGCAATTGCTTTTGGTGACGGTGGAAATGATATTGAGATGTTACAGTATGTAGGACTAGGAATTGCGATGGAGAATGGTGGAGAAGAGTTAAAAACAAGAGCTGATTTCGTTACAAAGAAGGCGAGTGAAGGTGGTATTTTATTTGCCTTAAAAAAGTTTAATGTCGTCTAACATACCTTTATTGAAATAAAGGTATGTTAGGATCTTTAATGTGCTCACATAATAAAATATGAATTTGCCCGCGATGATGATAAAAATGTGCAACGATTTCAAGTAACCATTCGAATCGAGAGTAAGAAATACCCCAATAAGCAGTCATAATTTCCGCTAATTCTTCATTGGAATAGGATAAAAAAGTTTTAGAAAGTAAATCGTACCCTTGTATCATCGTTTGCTGTATTTGAGTAATTGTTTCTGGTGTTTGTTCTATATAAAAGGTATGTAAGTCTTTTTCCGTAATACCATTTAATATGAGTAAATCAGCATGGAAAATAAGGGAAAGATGTGTGCACATTTCAAATAATGACCGCTTTGATTCAATCGGCTTTATTTTCAAATCACTTTCAGTATATTGGTTCAGTATTTGAATGGAAGTATCGATAGCAATTTTAACTTGATTCAATGCAGATGGAACAAACATTGTAATTATTCTCACCTCCGTATATAATAGTTTCTTAAGGGTATTATATCATACTCAAAATTCCGAAAATTCTAGTAGTTTGACTAGCATAGTGAAAAGTATTATATTGTAAAAGGTCATATGAAACGTGAAATAGAATGGAATGTAATTATTGAGTTAGGAGTTAGACCAATGAGCTTGAAATATGGAAGAGATACAATTGTTGAAGTTGACTTAAATGCGGTAAAACATAATGTAAAAGAATTTAAAAAACGTGTGAATGATGAAAATATTGCAATGATGGCTGCTGTAAAAGCGAATGGGTATGGTCATGGGGCAGTTGAAGTTGCGAAATCGGCTATTGAAGCAGGAATAAACCAACTTGCAGTTGCATTTGTAGATGAAGCAATTGAATTAAGAGAAGCTGGAATCACTGTACCTATTTTAATTTTAGGATATACACCAGTAGCAGCTGTAGAAGATGTAATTCAATATGACGTTATGATGACTGTTTATAGAGTAGAAGATTTACAAGGTATAGATGAAGTTGCAAACCATCTTCAAAAGAAAGTGCGAATTCATGTGAAAATTGATACAGGAATGAGCCGTATTGGTTTACAGGAAGAAGAAGTTAAACCGTTTTTTGAAGAGTTAAAACGTATGCGATATGTAGAAGTAGTAGGGATGTTTACACATTACTCTACCGCTGATGAAATAGATAAAACTTATACAAATATACAAACAAGTTTGTTTGAGAAAGCTGTAAATACAGCGGAAGAATTAGGAATTCATTTTCCATATATTCATAGTTCAAACAGTGCAGGATCAATGGAACTTAGTAACACATTTCAAAATATGGTTCGTGTCGGTATTGGAATTTACGGTATGTATCCTTCAAGAGAAGTGGATCATACAGTTGCTTCCTTACAGCCAGCGTTGTCTTTAAAATCAAAAGTAGCTCATGTTAAACATGCGAAGAAAAATCGTGGTGTTAGCTATGGGAATACTTATGTAACAACGGGCGAAGAATGGATTGCAACTGTACCGATTGGTTATGCTGATGGTTATAATCGTCAGCTATCTAATAAAGGGCATGCACTAATAAACGGAGTACGAGTACCTGTAATTGGCCGTGTTTGTATGGATCAGCTTATGCTAGATGTTACAAATGCAATGCCAGTACAAGTAGGAGACGAAGTTGTATTCTACGGCAAACAAGGTGAAGAAGAGATTGCGGTGGAAGAAATAGCAGATATGTTAGGTACAATTAATTATGAAGTTACATGCATGTTGGATAGAAGAATTCCACGTGTTTATAAAAAAAATGATGAAACGACTGCGGTTGTAAATATATTAAGAAAAAAATAAGAAAAAACTGAATCGATATGATTCAGTTTTTTTATTTTTGACAAATGAAAAATGTTCTATTTATACCGTGTAGTTGTATATTGTTACATCCTACAGATTTTAAAGAGGTAATAATTTCGTCTCTAAAATAACATGCTTCCTCGATAGAAAAGTCACTCCTATTCCAACAATCTATAATAATCATACTTTGTCATAATTTCAAAACCACATTGTGTATATAGTTTTAAAGCATTGTTATTTTTCGTTTCGACGTCTAGTTCAATTGTTGAAACTCCTTCTGTAATAAGTGTATGTACCATATAACTAAGAATATCTTTACCATATCCTTTACCTTGATAAGAAGGATGAACGGCGAATCCTGATAGTGTAGTAGATTGCTCTTGCTCAGTAACTGTAATCGTTCCTATCACTTTTTCATCGATAAGAGCACTGTAAACTTGATGGGAAGATGAATTCATCATCTTTTGTAACCATGTGGATGTATTTGCTGCCGAATCTCCAAAAGCTTCACTAGCGATTTCTATAAGATCAGGAAGTAATTCAGAAGATGCAACGGTAAGATTAATATTATTTTTCAATGTTTTTTGTGCTTCGTTTGTTTTGAACTTCATACCGTATTCACTGTATAAATAAGGAAAGTTCATTTGTTTTGCAAATGATTTCCCTGAAATAGAGTCACCATTAATTATAAGAAGGGCTTCATCTGCCTCTCTTTTTTGTATTTCTTTCATTGCTGTTTGTAAAAGAGTAGTGCCTATATGTTGTTTCCTATAGTTCGGATGAACAAACCCTATTAACTCCAGTTTTGTTGGTCTCTCAAAGTCATACATACTTAATGCACCGATTAATTGAGTATCATCATAAAATAGAAAATCATTTACCACTTCTATATTACGGGCAGTTAAAAAGTTTATATGTAAATCTGACGAGTAATCAATTTGATCGTGTTGTCCGCAAATATGAGATAAATCTTTCATTTGCTGAATTTCGTTTTCTGTTAAAGATTTCTTTTGTTCAATATTCATTTCATAATCCCTCTCATTCGTATTTAAAAATAGGATGGATGACTTAGCCACTTGTCTAACTCCACACTGCCCTGAACAGATAATAACCGGTACAAATATCGATAGGGATGTCTACATTCTTCAAGACGAGGAATGGGCATAATGGTTTCGTAACCTTGTTTAAAAGCATGAGCCTCTTTTTCTGTAAATACATATTCTAATCCAATAAAATCAAACTCTCGAGGAGCAACCGCATAAGCTTCTGTATCTACTAAACCAGTAATAGATTGACCATCTGATAAAAACTGAGTAGGATCCATATCAATTAAAACAAGTGTAGATTCCTTCGGTGACGGCAAGGAAGAGAGCTGTGACTCAAAAGTATGGAATGCGTTTTGGATGCTCGCGTTATCGGAATAGAACTTATTTACAAGATCTTTACTGACTTTTAATATGTGAGACTTAAATTCTTCTAGTGGAATGTGGAAAGTATTTGATGGGTTTCCTATAAACTCTGCTTGAAACGAATGAATTTCTGCTAGTCCTTTTCCAAGGCTGAATAAAATAGAATCAGGTTGTCCGATAAATGATTGCAGCGTATTTCCGGTTAGTTTTCCGACGATTACATACTCTCGCTCATTTAAAACATGTTTTTGCAAAATAGTCGGGATGGGTAAGGTAGTATGCTTTTTCAATAATGCGTGTATTGTTTCTAAATGATGTACATGCCTTGGATCAATTCCAAAAAGATTTTTACATCCCCACCAAAAATCATTGTTGGGCTCTTCAGTCATTTTTGAGGAACGAACAATAACTTCTTCAGCTTCTGTTTTAACAAGAAACACGTCGCTTGCATGGTCTACATAGCCTGGGTGTAAAGTTTGAACAGATAAAATAGGTGAAGTGAATAGTTGTTGTAGCATGAAAGGTCCCCTTATTCTGTAAATTCTATAAATTCATTATATAACAGAATATGTACCAAGTGGATAATGATGGGGACAACATAGAACTTAAATAAATTTATGGTGAGAAATCAGTGTGAAAATTATATTTTTCTAGTTTTGTATGAATTATCAAAATAATGTTTCTGACGATAAATCTGTAAAAATGCCTGAATATAAATCCCGTATTTTTCAATAAATGAAAGGTTAAGCCTACTTTTATAAGAGTTATAATGTAGGTTATGAAAAATATTTCTCAATAATAAAATGAAGAGAAAAATATGAAGAAGTAGAATAGATTACTTAATAGTTTTAAATTAATTAATATGATTAACTATTAATTATATTAGATAGGAGAGAATATTATGGCAAATGTACTCGTAATAAATTTCCCTGGAGAAGGTCATATAAATCCGACTTTAGCTATTGTAAGTGAGTTAATTCGGCGAGGGGAAACAGTTGTTTCGTATTGTATTGAAGATTATAGAAAGAAGATTGAAGCAACAGGTGCAGAATGCCGAGTGTTTGAGAATTTCCTCTCTCAAATTAATATTATGGAACGAGTAAATGAAGGTGGGAGTCCTTTGACGATGCTATCTCATATGATTGAAGCATCAGAGCGTATTGTTACTCAAATTGTAGAAGAAACAAAAGGGGAAAAGTACGATTACTTGATATACGATAATCATTTTCCAGTAGGACGTATTATAGCGAATGTTTTAAAATTACCTAGCGTTTCTTCTTGTACAACGTTTGCTTTTAATCAGTACATTACTTTTAATGATGAACAAGAATCGAGACAAGTAGATGAAACTAATCCATTATATCAATCTTGTTTAGCGGGAATGGAAAAATGGAATAGGCAGTATGGAATGAAATGTATTAATATGTATGATATTATGAATCATCCTGGTGATATTACTATTGTATATACTTCAAAGGAATATCAGCCGCGTTCAGATGTATTCGATGAATCGTATAAGTTTGTTGGTCCATCAATTGCTACTCGAAAAGAAGTAGATAGCTTTCCTATGGAAGATTTAAAAGATAAACAATTGATTTTCATTTCTATGGGAACAGTTTTTAATGAACAACCTGAGTTATATGAAAAATGTTTTGAAGCGTTTAAAGATGTAGAAGCGACAGTCGTATTAGTTGTTGGTAAGAAGATAAATATAAGTCAATTTGAAAACATTCCGAATAACTTTAAGTTGTATAATTATGTGCCGCAATTAGAAGTATTACAGTACGCTGATGTATTCGTGACACACGGTGGTATGAATAGTTCGAGTGAAGCACTATATTACGGTGTCCCGTTAGTTGTAATTCCGGTAACAGGAGATCAGCCTTTAGTTGCGAAACGAGTGAGTGAAGTAGGAGCTGGAATAAGGCTTAATCGTAAAGAATTAACTTCTGAATTGTTACGTGAGACTGTAAAGAAAGTAATGTATGATGTAACGTTTAAGGAAAATAGTCGTAAAGTTGGAGAGTCACTTCGAAATGCTGGTGGGTATAATAGGGCAGTTGATGAAATATTTAAAATGAAAATGAATTCATACTTAAAACTTAAATAAATGTTTGGAGCACACTTACTGAAATACGTAAGTGTGTTTTTATAAATAAATTACATAAAAAATCACTATAAAGGTGAAACTTTTGTGTATATAAACTGATATCTTTGAATTAGTAGTAAAATTACGTTAAAATAATACTAAGAAAATATATATGTTTTGGGGGTAATGAATGAAAAGAGTATTTGAATACGTATTATTAACAATTGGATCGATTATTGTAGCGGGTTCATTAGAGCTTATTTTAGCACCTAATGGATTAGTAGATGGTGGGGTAACGGCCATTGCTATTATGGCAAATAAAGTTGCTGGATTACCGCTTTACGGAGTGTTTTTAGGACTTAATATTCCTATTTTGTTATTTACTGCAAAAGTAATGGGTAAGAAGTTCTTTATCCGTACGTCTTATGCAAATGTTGTTACAACACTCGGATTGATTTATTTAAAACCATTTCCAGCAATTACGACTTCAGAATTATTAATTGTACTTTATGGAGGAGTTCTATTTGGTGTTGGTGTTGGGATTGTTGTAAAAATGGGTGGAGCAATTGATGGGTCAGAAATGCTAGCTGTTTGGATGAACAAGCATTTTAAAGTACCAATTAGCACATTTTTACTTGCTGTAAATGCGGTTATTTTTGTATTTGTTGCTATTTTATTTTCAATTGAGCAAGCGATGTTCTCATTAGCTATTTTCTATATTGTTACGAAAATGATTGATTTCATATTAGATGGTATTAATCAAGGAAAGAGCGTTATGATTATTTCTGGGAAAAATAAAGAAATAGGCGATTTGCTTATGAAAGAATTGCAATTATCCGTTACGTATCTACATGGAGAAGGTGGTTTTTTAGGAGAGCACAAGAAAATCATTTATTGTATTACAAACCGTTTCATTTATCCAAAAATGAAAGATCTCGTTCTCTCTGTAGATCCAACCGCTATAATTGAAGCTTCCTATTCAACAGAAACAACTGGTGTTAAGCGTCCAGGAAGGACTGCTCGATCAGGAGACGTATCAGAAAAATAGTGTGTAAAATAACTCCACATAAGTATAACTTATGTGGAGTTATTTTACTTAGGGAACCAGGCTTCCTTTAGTAATTTGACTACAATTTCGATACTATCTTCGGGAATGCTGCCGAAACCGAGTAGTACATATGACGCCTCGCTTAAATTATGTACAGAATCATATGTAGAGAGTGGGTATAATTTGATTTGTTGTTTTGCAGCAGTATGAATCAGTTCTTGTTCGTTCATACCATTATGAACATGAAGTACGATATGCAGTCCAGACTGTTCGCCAAGTATTTGAACACGAGATCCCATTTCATTTTTGATAGATTTAACTAGTAATGTGTGCTTTCTTTTATATAACGTACGACTACGGTTCAAATGGCGCTCCCAATCACCATTGTGAATAAAGGTTGCAAAAGCGAGTTGCTGTATTGTGGAAACAGTTTGTTTAAACTTACCTTCCAGCTCTGTATAGATTTTTAATAGGTGAGTTGGTAAAACGATATACCCCATTCGTAAAGAAGGTAAGAAGGATTTCGAGAAAGTTCCCATATAAATAACGCGTTCATTTGAATCTAGTCCTTGTAAAGAGGGAATAGGTTTTCCTACATAACGAAATTCTCCGTCATAATCATCTTCAATAATATATCCTCCGCAATCATTGGCCCATTTTAATAATTCGAGCCTTCTAGATAATGGCATAATCATTCCAAGAGGAAATTGGTGTGATGGAGTGACGTATGCTACATTGGAACGTGATTCAAGTAAAGTTGAAATACGAATCCCTTTATCGTCTAATGAAATAGGGTGAACAGGAAGACCAGAACTTTGAATCATGGCAGTTATACGGTGAAATCCAGGGTTTTCGATTCCGTATTCCTTTTTTGAACCAAGCAGTTGAAGTAGTAGCCAAAGAAGAGGCTGCGTACCGGCTCCGATAATAATTTGATCAGGTGAAGAATGTACCCCGCGTGCATGGTATAAATATTTTGAAATATGCTCTCGTAGAACGAACTCACCTTGAGGATCTTCTTTAGCAAATAATTCATTTTCATACTGGAATAAAGTTTCTTGTAATGCTCTTTTCCAGTTTGTAATTGGAAAAGCTTTTTGATCAATAAGGCCTTGGCTACAATCATAGTCATATTGTTCATTTTTAATATTGTTAGCGCTGTTTGACGCAACGTGTTGTTTATTTTGAATGACATCAATATCAACTTCCGCAACAAAAATCCCGCGTTTCGGTTTACTTTCTACATAACCTTCAGCTAGTAATTGTTGATAAGCAGATTCAACAGTAATACGACTAACATTAAGTTGTATCGCTAAATTTCTATGAGAAGGAAGGCGTGTACCGGCAGGTAGTAATCCCTGAGAAATTTCTCGTTTCATATATTCGTAAATTTGTAAGTAAATTGGTGTTTTACTTTCTAATTGTAATGGGATAGTAAGATCCATTTTAAGAATTCTCCTTTAAAAACTGGCCATATAAAAAATAATCGAACTGTCACTTAAGTTAAGGGCAGTTACTTTTTATAATGATGATATAACATTTAGAAAATTTAATAAATAGTAAGGGGAGAATTATAATGAATATTAGAGAAGTAGTAACAGAAGCTGATTTACATGATGTATTCCCTGTATTACAGCAATTACGAACAAAAATTTCAAGAGAAGAAGCAAGTTCTTTATTTCAAAAAATGAAAGAAGAAAATTATAAACTACTTTCGTTACAGAATGAAGATGATGAAGTTGTTTGTCTTGCTGGTGTAGCAATTTGTACGAACTTTTATAATGAGAAACATGTTTTCGTATATGACCTTGTAACTGCGGAAGCTCACAGATCGAAAGGATATGGTAAAGTTCTTCTGTCATATGTAGAAAAATGGGGGAGAGAAAAAGGGTGCAGTTCTATCGTTCTTACATCAGCGTTTCCAAGAGTTGATGCCCATCGTTTTTATGAAAGAGAAGGCTATGATAAGGTAAGTTATTCTTTTTATAAAGAGTTATAATGTTAAGTAGGTTCCGTGTGTAAAAATATATGGAACCTATTTTCTTTTACAGATTTGAGCTAGGAACAGGTCTAGTAATATAATTTGTCGAATATTAGAAATTAACAAGGCGATATTGTATTTAGAGAATGTTAGGAGCGTTTATACTTGGAAAAAATAAAGAAATTATCTATACCAAATGATGTAAGAGTCATCATTATTTCTGATATTCATGGAGAATTAGATCTTTTTAAGGAACTACTACATAAAGTTAATTTTAAAGATGATGATTATTTAATTATAAATGGCGACCTTTGTGAGAAGGGGAACGATAGCATCGGCGTAGTAAACTACGTCATGGATTTAGTAGTTAGCAAGCCAAATGTTTATGTAGTTGAAGGGAATTGTGAAGTTGTAGTTGAAGCGCTTGTAAATGAAAATCCTGCGCTAATAAATTATTTATGTACGCGAAAAAATACAATTTTTAATGAATGGCTAGGGAAATTGAACATTACAGTTAATGAAGAAAGTGATATTCGTGAAGTGAAAAACATATTGATGAGCCATTTTTCAAAAGAAATAAAGTGGCTAACAGAATTGCCGACAGCGATTGAAACAGAAGATTATATCTTTGTACATGCTGGTCTTGAAGATAGAGAGAATTGGAGACAAACAGACAGGAAAAATGCAATTGCAATGCCAGAGTTTTTTAATAAGTCACATAGAGCGGATAAGTACGTAATTGTTGGACATTGGCCTGTTGTGAACTATTCCGAAGAGGCGCCGTCTAACAATCCAGTTATTGATAAGGAGAAAAAAATTATTGCGATTGATGGTGGTAATGCGATTAAAGAAGCAGGGCAATTAAACGCATTTATTATACAGAGGACAACTTTAGGTGATACGTTTTCTTATACATATGTAGATCATTTTCCACAGTATGAGGTATTGACAGATTTTAATGCGAATTCAGTAATGCAGGGCGGGGTTACATATCCGCATTATTACATAAAGCCTGTGGAGAGAATGAAAGGTTTTACCGTATGTAAACAACTAGGAACAAATGAATTACTTCATGTGAAAAACGAGTATATAAAGCAACTTGAATCAGGTGAGTATACAGTGAAAACGGATATTTCTTGTGCGCAAATCAGTATTAGAAAAGGGGATACAGTTTCTTTAATTGATGATAGCTGCATGGGATATGATTTAATTAAAAAAGATGGTGTAGAAGGCTGGATTGAGAAAGGAATTCTACTTGAGGTAGAAAAGAAGGGGAATACAATATTTAGCTAAAATAGGAGGGGTATAACCTCCTATTTTTTATTAACTATGCTACGAGTTCGTACTTCATCTAATTTTTTCCGAAGTTCCGTTTCTAGATTAAACTCGAAAAAATTGGCTAATTTACATAAATAATTCGTATTTTATAACAAAATTATACAATATAGAGTAGAGTTTTGTTTTGATTTTTCTGAAAAAATATTATAATTGTATATGAAATAAAGAGGAATGTAGGAGGAAATTATGCAAAACGTTATATTAAAGGGGAACAAAGTTACAATTCGTACAATAGAAGAATCAGATATAAAAACATTATGGAATCTCGTATTTAAAGAAGAGAATCCAGAATGGAAGAAATGGGATGCGCCATATTTCCCTTTCTCAATGCAAGAATACCCATCTTATAAAGAGAAGATGCAAGCTCGTTTAAAAGAAGAACCACTGTCAAATTTAATTATAGAAAATAACGGCCAAATTATAGGGACAGTCGGATTTTATTGGGAGCATAAACCGACGCGTTGGTTAGAAATGGGAATCGTAATTTATGACCCAGCATACTGGAATGGTGGATATGGTACAGAAGCATTAACATTATATAGGGACTTACTATTTGAAAATATGGAGATTGGTAGAGTAGGGCTTACAACTTGGTCTGGCAATGAAAGAATGATGAAAGTAGCAGAGAAAATAGGAATGAGCTTAGAAGGAAGAATGCGAAAATGCCGATATTATAACGGGACATACTATGATTCTATTCGAATGGGAATGATTCGTGAAGAATGGGAAGCGCTACGTGTAACAAAGGGGTGAGGAAGCATGTACGCTATCATTGCTACATTTGATTGTGTGTTTACTAATAAAGTTAGAGAATTGCAAAATGAATTAACGAATATAATTGAAACAAATGAACTAGCCGGAGTAGAACCACATATAACATTGGCTGATTATAAGGAGTTAGATGTTAATTTATATACGAAGAGATTAGAGGAGTTTGTAGCTTTTCAAGAGAACATCTCCACTGTAACTTTTCCTTCTGTTGGAACTTTTCCTACTAACGGAACTATCTTTCTAGCACCGACCATTACCGATGAATTATTAAGACTTCATCATTCTTATCATGATTATTTCAAAACTTTTCATGATAATTCGAATTCATATTACGTGCCAGGAAAATGGGTTCCGCATTGCACGATTTCTAATGGGTTAAATTCAAATCAATTTTTAAGTGTAATGGAATATATATATGGAAAATTTGATGTTACAATAGCTTCGATTGAGAAGTTAAAATTAATTAAGGTAAATTATGAAAATGGTTTTGCCATTTCTTCTAGTATATTAGCAGAATATAATTTAATGAGAATGGAGACATCGAGATGACATATGTAATTAGAGAAATGAAGCAAGAAGATATTCATGCTGTACAAAACGTAGCAAAAATAGCTTGGCATGATACTTACGAAGGAATTATTCCGAGAGAGATTCAAGATAGTTTTTTAGAGGAAGCATATTCTGATGAAAAAATGAAATATCGTCTTAAAAATACACATTTATTCGTTGCAGAAGAAGAGGGAGAAGTAATTGGATTTGCGAATTTTTCACCTGTTAGACTGCAAAATGAAGCAGAATTAGGTGCGATTTATTTGTTACCAGATCAGCAAGGAAAAGGGATAGGAAGTGCTTTATTACAAAAAGGAATTTCAGCATTAAACGGAATTCGAAAAATGTACATTCATGTAGAAGCAGCAAACGAAAAAGGAAAGCGCTTTTATGAAGCGAAGGGTTTTGCCGAATTAGAGCAATTTGAAGAAGATTTTGAAGGACATTTGATGCAGACAATAAGGATGGTTTTATACATATAGGGAGGAGCAGGAATGAAAATATTTGACTTTAGCGAAAAAATGGGAAAGCACATATCAGTATTTCAATCTAATTTCATAATGTCGAAAATGTTAAACCATCAAGGGAATATACATATCGGCGCTATGCATTTACAAGAGAATGGAATCATCGGATATCATGAAGCAGTTGTGTCGCAGCTGCTTCTTATTGTGGATGGTGAAGGATATGTATGCGGGGCAAATAAAGAAAAAGTGAAGATAGAAGCTGGACAAGCTGTGTTTTGGGAGAAGGGTGAGTTACATGAAACAAGTACGGAAAAAGGATTGATGGCAATTGTAATTGAGTCAGACGGTCTTGAAAATGGTATTTCAATGATGATTAGAGGGCAGGAGGGAGAAAGGAATGATTACAAAAGCGAATGAGAAAGAAACGGAAAAAATATTACATTATGCAGCTCAATCACTTTTCGAAGGAACGAGAGGGAATTGTCAGTTAAGTAAAGAAAAAGCGATTGAAATTACAAAGCCAATAATAGAAAAAGGGGCATATTATTTAGTCATTAAAGAAGAAAATAAAGTAATGGGATGGATATTAATAGGGGAAAATACAGACTATTTTTCTCGTGAAAAACTTGGATTTATATATGAGCTGTATGTGTTTTCAGAATATCGCGGGAGAGGATTATCGCGAGAATTGATGGAGGCTGGCATTAAGGAATTGAAGGAGAAGTATTCCGAAATTCGTTTGAACGTATTTGCTGGAAATTTTGCAAAAGAGATGTACGAAGAATTTGGGTTCATTGAAAGACAAGTAATTATGACTTTGAAGTGAGAAAATATTTCAAGCTGGAATAGCAAAATATAAAATAAAAGAAGCCGATGAATAAATCGGCTTTTTAACGATACATCGTCCACATTCCAATATCTTTAAACCCTAAACGTTTATAAATTCGTCCAGCAGCTGGATTGTTATAAAATAAGCAAAGCGTTCGGCCTTCTTTCGTAAAGTCTTGAATCATTTTTTGTAATATGAGTGAAGCATATCCATTTCCGCGGTAATTCGGGTGTGTACATACACCAACTACCATAGCGGATAATGAATTTTCAGCGGAAGTTGAGGAGGATGCGATGATTGCGACGTCTTTTTCAATATAATATGTACGTCCTGTATTTGTTTCGATAGCTTGCCTTAACATTTTTTCTGATTCATTAGCAGCCGGGAATTCAGCGATGTCACTTCGTAATTTCATAATTCGTTCTATATCATCGAGTGAGGCAAGTTTAATTGTTTCATGAATTGGTGTGCTAGGTAAGTTGCTGTCATTTAGACATTCGCAAAAATACATTTCATTTTTGGCGCCTAGTTGTACACTTGGAGCAGTTTCAAATCTTTCTACAATAGTTGACTTGCCAGAGAGTTTAAGCGGCTTATATGCGGAAAGAAGTGCCTCATAGTCAGTAACCACAAACTCTTCTTTACTATACGGTATAAATGTATCGTGAAAGCGAAGTAAAATGGATTTTAATGTTCCATTCTCTTTAAATACGCCCCATAATTCTTGAAAGTCTGTTTCATAACCGAAAGCTTCTAAATCCCCAATAATAAATAAGTTAAGGGCTGCTTCTTCTTTTAGAAAAGAAAATACTTGTTTATGATCTTTCTTTGTTAATTTTCTCATCATAACGAATCGACCTCTTTTTTATTTTTCTAAATATTACAACTTAAGTTTTTTGAAATCAATATAAAATTTTATGTTTAGTTCACCAACTTTCGGAAAAACTAGGAAAGATATGACAAAGGAGGTTATGAACGGTGGATCATCCAATTCAAGGATTAATGAGAGCAGCAATGGAAAATTTGAAGGAAATGGTCGATGTAAATACGATTGTTGGGGAGCCTGTTCAAACGGCTGACGGTGGTGTAGTGTTAACGGTTTCTAAAGTAGCGTTCGGTTTTGGAGCAGGAGGATCTGACTTCCAGACGAATGATGGACAAAGAGCGAACGGTAACCCTGCATTTGGTGGCGGTAGCGCGGGTGGTGTTTCTATTACACCAGTAGCATTTCTAGTCGTGAATAAAGACGGGATAAATATTCTTCATCTACAAAATGCGACACATTTAGCAGAAAAAATAATTGAATTAGCTCCGCAAACAATTGATAAAATTCAATCGATGTTCCAAAAAGAAGAAAAGAAAGAGGGAAATAATCACCCTCAAAACCCAGATGATATCCTTTAAAAACGCCTGCTCATAAGCAGGCGTTTTTTCTTGTAATCAGTATGTAATAAAACACATGAAATTGTAAATAGTTTTTGAAGTTTTTTCTATGTTTCTAAAATTTTTCATGTTAAAATATGCTATAGAATTGAAACATATAAAACGAAGGTGGCTAGGTGCTTTGTCTGGAGGATCTGACCAAGTAAACAATATGATATATATTAATGGTAATCGTCGGGGTCATTGTTTTATTACATCTGGAATTACGTTTAAAGAGTTTGCAAGTAACATCCCTTCACCGCTTCATCAAGTATTGCTTTTAAAGCATAATTTTGAGTGGACAGATTTTCATTATCATACTTTATTTGAATATGTTGAGGAAGAAAACATACATAAACTCATTCAAGCAGAGATTGATGAATTTGATGAATTTTGTTGGGTAGATTTCGATGATGCAAGCGATTTAGATGAGTTAGAGCCAAAAGAAATTGCAGAATTATTATATTTGGCTCACAAAAAAGAACCACTTGGAAGAACGTTCTTCCCATTGTTGAAGAATAGATTCGTTTATTTTTCACATGATGACGGTTGGTACAACAAAGTGTATTACCGTAGAATCGGTGATTTTGTAGGAATGCTGAGTAAAGTGATTCCATATAAACTCGGTTCGTTTGGAAAGAAACGTTTTACTTTCTTCCAAAAATCAAAAATTTTCCCAGCAATTTCAAAGGAAGTTATCCTTGGGCTTATGCCGTTAATGGAAGATGGTTTATACATTGATTTAGCGGGGAAAATTGAGTCGAGAAGAGGTCTTGAAATTCCGGTATATGTAGTAGGATCATTCGAAAGTACGGATGAGGTACTAGATAATATCGATGAATTGAAAGCGGAAGCAACAGAAACGGGTTGGCTCATTTTTGATAAGAAAGAACAAGAGTGGCAATGGGTTGTAGACTAAGAAAACTTGGCGCATGAAGTCAAGTTTTCTTGTCTTTTGAAAGGAGAACAAATGAAGAAATATTATACAATTGTGGGTATTGTAAGTATTATTCTCGTGGCAATATTACTTATAACTTGTCCGAAAGAATCAGATTTTAAATTGTATTTAGAGGATAAGTATGCATTAAAATGTGACGAGAGTAGCTTTGAATGCACGCAAAATGTAGATGAAAAAAAAGAGAAATTGCAGTTTGAAAGTATTGATGCACGAAATGGTGTTTTCTTTATGACTGTAAAGCAAACGTATAAAACAGAAGCTGGTGTTATGAAAGAATATAGCGGAGTAGGTATATTCGGTACATTTCTTTTTGTTTCAGAGAAGACTTTCTAGTAATAGAAGGTCTTTTTTTTATGCTTATGTTCATATAGATGAAGTAAGACAAGCATAGGAGGGGTATTGATGAAGAAGGGATGTATCGTTTGTGGTGGTGAGGAGTTTTTTTCTTCAACATTATATGCACGTACGAAACAAGATTGGGCATATGCGCCAAACATGTACCGATTTGAAAAGGTGTTTATTGAGCATAGAGATGAAGAAAATTATCCGGTTTTTCAGGAAATTACAGCGAAGCATTGCTGTGGATGCGGTCATATCATGTTGTATCATGAATGAACACACCAAGTATAACTTGGTGTGTTTTTTTTAAAACGCTGATAAAGCAAGCGGATATAGTAAAGTGAATAGAACAGAAAAACTTCCAAAACCAATTGCGGTATATCCAAGTGTTCTCGCTCCAAAATTGACAGCTAATAAGCCAACTAAAATAGCAAGGGAGCCGAGTGTAACAGGATAAAAAGCAATGGAGAATAACGAAAGAAATAATGCGACATAGCCTATCATTGCACCGGTGTTTGTACCTTCTATTTCATTTGCAATTTCTTTGCGCTCATGTCTAATCGGAATACCAGCTGGAGATATTTCAGCTGCATACTCTTCGTTTTTTTCACCACTTTTAAAATGATGATTTCTCTTTCTTCGCATGTACATCCCTCTCTTTCAATTGGGTGTATCTATAGTATCTTTCATAAGAAGCAGAACATGAGTATGAGTTAAACCCAAGTAAAGCAAAAATTGGAGAAAATAGATTCCGTTGTTATCCTGTTTATCCCGCTATTTGCCGTGCAGTAAGACCCCCACCTCAAAATTTGGCTGGAGCAAAGAAGTTAGATGGGAGTCGGGCTGCCCGTAAAAGCCCGATTGGTTCAAATAATAATCAGTGGCGGACGAACAAACACCCCCACTGATTAAAGTTTCACTTTATCTCCTTATGAAGATAAACAGGGATTTTGGAACATGATGTAGAATGAAATGAATGATAATACGTGAAGGTAGGGGAATGTATGGCGAAGTTTAATTGGCATGAATCGGCAGAGAAAAAATGGGATAACAATGCAGAGTTTTGGAATCAAAATAGTCAAGAAATGTGGGATAGCGGGAGCAGGAGTACAATCATTCCATTTTTTGAGCAGTACGTGGAAAAGGAAGTACAAGTGTTAGATGTTGGCTGTGGTGATGGGTATGGTACATATAAATTAAGTCTTACTGGGTACAAAGCGGTTGGGGTGGACTTATCGGAAGTTATGATTCAAAAGGGTAAGGAGCGCGGAGAAGGCCCAAACTTATCTTTTATAAAAGGTGATCTTTCTTCATTACCATTTGAAAATGAGAAATTTGAAGCAATTATGGCAATTAATTCTTTAGAATGGACCGAGGAGCCGTTGCGAGCATTAAATGAAATAAAGCGTGTTTTAAAGAAAGATGGATACGCATGTATTGCAATTTTAGGACCGACAGCAAAACCGAGAGAGAACAGTTATCCGCGCCTATATGGCAAAGACGTTGTTTGCAATACGATGATGCCTTGGGAATTTGAACAGTTAGCAAAAGAACAAGGATTTGAAGTTGTAGATGGTACCGGCGTATATAAGCGCGGAGTAAATGAGAAGATGTTAGGTCAGCTACCTACAGAGTTACAACAAGCGTTAACATTTTTATGGGTATTTATGTTAAAAAACGTATGACAAAATTGAAGGGTTTTAGGAGGTAAATAAGTGCAGAAAATACAAAAAACTGATACAATATCATCAGAATCAATTAAAGGGGGACTAGGGTACATGACAACTACTACAACAGTTAAATCTGATATTGAAATCGCACAAGAAGCAAGTATGAAGAAGATTCAAGAAATTGCAGCTGATTTAAATATTTTAGAAGAAGAACTAGAGCCATACGGACACTATAAAGGCAAGTTATCTCTTGATATTTTTAAGCGTTTACAAGATGAGAAAGACGGTAAAGTTGTTTTAGTAACAGCAATTAACCCAACTCCAGCAGGAGAAGGTAAATCAACAGTAACAGTTGGTTTAGGTCAAGCTTTTAATAAAATTGGTAAGAAAACAGTAATTGCACTTCGCGAACCATCTCTTGGACCAACAATGGGATTAAAAGGCGGAGCAGCAGGTGGCGGTTATTCTCAAGTAGTACCAATGGAAGATATTAACCTTCACTTTACTGGAGATATTCATGCGATTACAACTGCCAATAACGCATTAGCGGCGTTCATTGATAATCATATCCAACAAGGAAACACACTTGGAATTGATACGCGTAAAATCGTTTGGAAACGCTGTGTTGACTTAAATGATCGTGCCCTTCGTAATGTAGTAATTGGCCTTGGTGGACCGGTTCAAGGCGTACCGCGTGAAGACGGTTTTGATATTACAGTAGCATCTGAAATTATGGCCGTATTCTGCCTTGCAACAGATATTCAAGATTTAAAAGCTCGTCTATCTCGCATTGTTGTCGCTTATAATTTTTCAAATCAACCTGTAACAGTTAAAGATTTAGGAGTAGAAGGAGCGTTAACACTTCTATTAAAAGATGCATTAAAACCGAACTTAGTACAAACATTAGAAAATACACCAGCTATCATTCATGGCGGACCATTTGCGAATATCGCTCACGGTTGTAACAGTGTTATCGCTACGACAATGGCAGCAAAATTAGGTGATTATGTTATTACAGAAGCTGGATTCGGTGCAGATTTAGGTGCCGAGAAGTTTTTAGATATTAAAGCACGTGCAGCTGGTATTAAACCAGAAGCGGTAGTTATTGTTGCGACTATTCGTGCGCTTAAAATGCACGGTGGTGTGGCGAGAGATCAATTAAAAGAAGAAAATGTAGATGCGTTAGCAAAAGGTATGGAGAACTTACAAAAGCATGTTGAAACAATTCAAAGCTTCGGTGTTCCTTTCGTAATTGCCATTAACAAATTCATTACTGATACAGATGCAGAAGTTGCATACTTACAAGAATGGTGCAATGAGCGTGGCTATGCAGTATCCTTAACAGAAGTTTGGGAGAAAGGTGGCCAAGGCGGAGTTGACCTTGCTGAGAAAGTGTTAAAAGAAATTGAAAAAGGTGAAAACAACTACGCACCACTTTATGAATTAGAATTACCATTAGAAGAAAAAATTCGTACAATTGCTCAAAAAGTGTACGGCGCAAAAGATATTGAATTTGCTCCGAAAGCACGTAAGCAATTAGCTCAATATGAGGGAGAAGGTTGGAGTAACCTACCGATTTGTATGGCGAAAACACAATACTCTCTTTCAGATGATGCAACAAAATTAGGTCGCCCATCTGACTTTATCGTTACAATTCGTGAATTAAAACCATCTATCGGTGCAGGGTTTATCGTTGCGTTAACAGGAACAATGTTAACAATGCCAGGCCTTCCTAAACAACCAGCAGCACTACAAATGGATGTAAATGAAGATGGAAAAGCAGTAGGTTTATTCTAAAAGGTTGTAATTCATCTCGTTTATCTGTAAACTATATATACATCAAGTGGCGCCTTTCCATCGAAAGGCGCCTGTTTTTTGGAGGAAATTATGTTTGATCCAACTGCTTTTGAAAATTTAAAGGTAATTGTGGAAGGAGCTGTCTATGATTTCGATTTACACGGTGATATTCTCGTAACGGATCGAAAAGATGTGATGGACCTTGCTTCATTAAGTCGTATGTATAGTATTTCATTTCAACTAACAGAAACATTTAACACGATGGTAGAAGCGACATTTTCACTATCTGTTGATGCAAAGAATTTATCAGGTGAAATATTAGAAGTACCTCAGTTTATACCAGGTTGTGAAATGAAGCTGGAATTCTCGTTCGAAATGGAGCAACCAGAGATAGGATGCGAAGAAATTGAAACTTTATTGCATTCTATATGGGGAAAAGAGCGAATGATTACGCAAAAAATTTCATACGAATATAATAAGCGAGCGATTTCATATCATAATAAGGTAGAGGTTCTATTTCAAAAATCGATTACAGAAGACCATGTTGATGATTTAATAGCTGTTATTTCACACATGATAGAAACGGTGCGAACAATACAACATTTTCTTCAAAAATAGAGATAAAGGAGAAAAATAAATGATAAAAGATATGCAACCATTTTTACAACAAGCTTGGGAGAAGGCTGGTTTTAAAGAATTTACTGAAATTCAAAAACAAGCGATTCCAACTATTTTAGAAGGACAAGACGTTATTGCTGAATCTCCAACTGGAACAGGAAAAACATTAGCGTACTTATTACCACTTTTACATAAAATTAATCCTGAAGTTAAACAACCGCAAGTTGTAATTTTAGCGCCAACTCGTGAACTTGTTATGCAAATTCATGAAGAGGTTCAAAAGTTTACAGCGGGAACTGATATTTCAGGTGCGTCTTTAATTGGTGGTGCGGATATTAAGCGCCAAGTTGAAAAATTAAAGAAACATCCGAGAGTTATTGTCGGTTCACCAGGACGTATTTTAGAATTGATTCGTATGAAAAAATTAAAGATGCATGAAGTGAAAACGATTGTATTTGATGAGTTTGATCAAATTGTAAAACAAAAGATGATGGGTGCTGTACTTGATGTAATTAAATCAACGATGCGCGATCGTCAATTAGTATTCTGCTCGGCGACAATAACAAAAGCTGCAGAAGATGCGGCACGTGATTTGACAGTTGAACCACAATTAGTACGTGTAACACGTTCAGAGGCACAGAGCCTAGTTGAACATACGTATATCGTTTGTGAGCGTCGTGAAAAAAATGATTATATTAGAAGAGTTATGCATATGGGAAATGTAAAAGCAGTTGCCTTCTTAAATGATCCATTCCGTTTAGATGAAATTACTCAAAAACTGAAGTTCCGTAAAATGAAAGCAGCAGCACTTCATGCAGAGGCAAGCAAACAAGAGCGTGAAGTAACGATGCGCGCGTTCCGTAGCGGGAAATTAGAAATATTACTTGCTACTGATATTGCAGCACGTGGATTAGATATCGATGATTTAACACACGTAATCCACTTAGAGTTACCAGATACAGTAGACCAATATATTCACCGCTCAGGACGTACTGGACGTATGGGCAAAGAAGGAACAGTTGTTTCTCTTGTAACAGAACAAGAAGAGCGTAAATTACTTCAATTTGCGAAAAAATTAGGTATCGTGTTTACGAAACAAGAAATGTTCAAAGGAACATTTGTAGAATCGAAACCACCAGCACCAAAGAAAAAGAAACCAGCCTTTACTGGTAAGAAAAAGCCTAGATAAATAATGAGAAAGACGTAACTATTTGTAGTTACGTCTTTTTTGTTTGTAATTGAATAACAAAGGAAATTTAAATGTACCTATCTTATAAGAAATATCGATAAAGGTGAATCATTTCTCATTTAGTTTGTACAAGGAAGTAATGTAAAGAGAGTCGAATATTAAACTGATGCGAAATAATAAAAAGAAGGTACATATATGGATAGGAAATTAGGAATGTTTTTGAATACGAAACATATTGAAGTAAATGAAGGAATACAAAAAGCAAGGGAATGGGATTTAGAATATATTCAATTATATGCTATGAATAAGAACTTCAATTTAGCTAATATTTCAAAGGCAAAATGGACTACTTTAAAGAAAAGGTTATCTTTTAATGGAATAAAGGTTCCATCATTAGCAATTAACTTTGGAGAAAATGGAATTATAGGAACGGAAGTTGACAGTGCAATAGAGCAGTTTAAATACATTACTGACAGAGGTTTGGATCTGGGAGCAAAGATAATAACCGCTCATATCGGGAAAGTTCCAGATAATGAAAAAAGTGAGTCCTATGATAAAATGGAACGAGTTTGTTACGAGATAGGGGATTTAGCATTCAAATTTGGAGGAGTCTTCGCTATTGAGACGGGGTCTGAAAAAGCATTAGTGTTAAAACGATTTTTAGAAACTATAAACTCAAAAGGACTAGCTGTTAACTTTGACCCAGCAAATTTAATAAGTGATGCAAATGAAAATCCGGTAGAAGGTTTATTACTATTAAAAGATTATATAGTACAAACTCATATTAAAGATTGTAAAGGAGTGAAAAGTGATAGTTCAAGTAAGTATATAGAAGTAGCAGTAGGAAATGGTGAAGTAGATTTCGATATATTCTTCAAGGTATTAGATGAAATTGGATTCGACGGATATAACATGATTGAAAGAAATGATTATTTTGACGAACTGAATGGGATGAGTAGGTCGATAAATTTTGTGAAGAAGTACATATAAACTCAAAAGGAATAATAATAGCACCTGTAGAAACCTACATAGAATATAAAAACCATTAGGGGGAAAACAAATGATTCATAAAGTCGGACAAATTATGTTGTATGTAAATAATCAAGATGAGGCAGTAAATTTTTGGACGGAAAAGGTAGGGTTTCATGTAGTTGCAGAGGAAGATAACAAACAAGGAATGAAATGGATTGAAATCGCTCCGACTAAGGGTGCAGAAACGAGCATTATACTACATAATAAAGAAGTTATTTCGAAAATGAGCCCAGAATTGAATCTTGGTACACCATCTTTAATGTTCTTCTCAGAAAATCTTGACCAATTATATACAGATTTAACAAATAAAAATGTTACTGTTGGCGAAATGGTAACTATGCCTTCTGGTAAAGTGTTTAACTTTGCTGATAGTGAAGGTAATTATTTTGCGGTTATGGAAAAGAACAAATAATGATATTGCTATGTCAAAATCCCCCTCGTATAAAATGAGGGGGATTAAATATTTGAAATGGATTTTTCATTAGAGAGTTGTTTGATAAGAAATGTCCCTTTTTCAATAGCTGTCTCAATATAACCAACGATTTGATCAAACGTAAACACCTGTAAGTCTTCATGCAAATGGTGCTCAGGGTATAGCATATCTTCAAAGATATATTGCCGAAAAGCTAAAACATTCTCTCTAGAAACCTCCTCTATATTCACAATGTTAGCCTCTTGATTAAGTAGGGTGAAGAGCTGCTGTTCTTTATCGTAATGATGCAACAATTGTGCGTTCAATAATTTAAAATCGTTATAGTACATAGGTGCGATAGTTTCGTCGTTTTCTATTCTGTTTTTAAGCCAAGGTAGAAAAAAGCCGCTTAGCCAATTATCATCGGCAATGAGGTGGGTATAATAACCTAAAATATAAGGGGAATCTATATGATCTTCGTATTTATGAATAAATGAATCATAATCTATTCTTCTCGTATAGTTCTTCGTTGTACCAGCGTAAAAATGGGAAGCTCCTTTTTCTTCTTTTGAATGAACAGCATCAGGAGCTACACCACCAAGTAAGAAAGAAGTTTTATCTTGAATAGAAAGTTTCTCAGCAATACCGCTCGCGATAATGATATGCATAATTCGTGATCCCATGAATAACACCTCTATTTCATGTATTCATTTTAGGGAGCTGTCTGAACGTGTAGTATTACTTTCCCTATACTTTGTCTACTTTCGACCCATTCATGTGCTTTCCCTGCATCTTGAAGAGGAAAAGATTTCGTAGCTTTAATTTGTAAACTTCCATCGCGTAAATAATGGAAAACTTGATTCGCAGTTTCTTGAAGCAATTCAGGACGTTTTTTCCGTGTAGTGCCAAAGCTGAAACCGAGTATAGAACGGCAACTTGCGTGTAAATCTTTCGTTTGAAAAATACCAACTTCTCCGCTAGCATTGCCGAAATGGACGAGACGACCGTAATAAGCAAGGCATTCTAAACTTCTTTCGGACACAGTACCAGAAATAGAATCTAAAACAATATTAACGCCTTCTCCGTTTGTAAGCTGATTTACCCTCTCTACAAAATCTTCATTTTGATGACAAATAACATAATCAGCGCCAGCATCTAAAGCAATTTTTCTTTTCGCTTCACTTCCAACAGTACCGATAACTTTTTTAGCCCCTAATAGTTTTGCAAGTTGAATCGCTGTAGTACCAATTCCTCCAGCAGCTGCATGAATTAGAACAGATTCACCTTGTTGAAGTCTTGCAACATTTGCAAGTAAATTGTAGCTTGTAAAAGATACGATAGGGCAAGCGGCTGCAGTTTGGAAATCAACTTCATCAGGTAATACAAAAGTAAGATTTTCGTTCGCGACAACATATTCAGAGTATGAACCATTTTGAGGAAAAGCAATGACTCGTTGGCCAGGATAAATGTTTTTTACATGAGAACCTACGCGTTCTACAATACCAGCTGCATCTATCCCTGGGATAAAAGGTAAGGCTTTGTTTCCTTTTTTGCCATAACGTGATTTAATATCGGCAAAATTAACACTAGTAGCAACAACGCGTATTAAAACTTGATTGTCTGAAATAGCCGGCATCTCCACATCTGTATATTTCATCACTTCAGGACCACCGAACGAAGTTACAAAGATAGCTTTCATATACATCCTCCTAAATTTGAATATATATATTATTTTAAATCTTTATTAGAAATTGGAAAATTATATAATTGTTATGCAGGGTTATAAGTGAAGCTTATGAAGTCATTGCATTATTATATTAATTTATTTGAAAAAACTTTGAAAGAAATCGAACGAAATATCGTTTTCTTGCCAATATATATTGTAGGACAAAGGAGGGATGGTACATGAAGGGTGAAACAGTGTATTCAGATTTAATCCAATTAACTTTATCAGGTAATAAAGAAGCATATAGCGAATTGTATGATAAAACGATTCAAGAAATATATAAGACAGCACATTTTTTAATAGAAGATAAAACGGATGTAGATGATATCGTTCAGGAAATATACATACAGCTATATGAATCGCTTCGTAAATATGATAGCGAGAAGCCATTTAGACCTTGGCTAATTGGACTTGCGATTAAACAAATTCATTCTTATAGAAGAAAGAGGTGGATGCGACTGCGAATTGTAAAAAAAGCAGAAGAGCAAAGAAAACCAGTACAAATTGATTTTTCTAGCGATGTTGTAAGTAAAATATCAAATCAAAAATTAATAGAACTCATTCATAAGTTACCGTATAAATTGAAACAAGTTATTATCTTAAGATACTTACACGATTACTCTCAAGAAGAAGTAGCACAAATATTACATATTCCAATCGGTACAGTGAAGTCTAGAATTCATGCGGCATTAAAGAAACTACGCCAAAAAGAACAAGTAGAAGAAATCTTTTTAGGAGAGGTAGGGAATGTGAAATGAGCTTAGATTGTAAAGTTAGAGAATCTATACAAGAAGAAGCGAAGGGGATTGTTGCCCCGCCGGAGTTAAAAGAAAAAGTAATTGTTCAGATTAAAATGAAGCGAGGGGGGAACAAAAGGAAGAAGCGTCTTATTGCAGGAGTGCTTGCAGCCGTATTTTTAATCCCAACGACTGGTTTTGCTTACCAATCTATTATGGCGGATGGTATATACGGGTCGTTTGAGAACTTAAAAAAACATGCCGGAGCGATGACATTAGAAGCGTATATGCGTTTTAATGCAAAGTTATCAGAAGCGAAAGACGAAATGGGTGCGAAGGAATATGAAGAGTTTACAAAAGAACTAAAGAAATTAACAAATGCAAAGCTTGAGTACGGGGATTCGAATGGTAATATTGATTATGATCAATTATCACCAGCTAAAAAAGAGGAATTGAAAAAGGTAGAAATGGAGCTTCAGCCGTATTTTGATAAATTAAATGGCCATAAATCTAGTAAAGAAGTATTAACTTCAGAAGAGTATGAACAATATATGGAATCGTTAATGTCATATCAAACCGTATTAGTAAAAGCGAAATCGAGCGGTCGGATAACAGTAGAAGAAGTACCTGAAGCGTATAAAGAAAGATTTATTAAAGCAGAACAGTTTATGGAGTATGTAGATGGAAAGGTGAGATAAGTAAAAAAGCTCATAGCTTAAGCTGTGAGCCTTTCTTATTGAAACGTAAATATATTAACCACCTATTCCTTTTGCTAGCAATAAGAAATATGCAAATACGAGTATTACTCCATTTAATGCCGTACCAACTATTTTAAATAGCCAATCCTTTGATGCGATTGCAAAAATAATGCCGAGTAATGAAAGTATACTTAGAATCACAATAATTAACGTTAAATTCGCATTAGGGCCTCTTAAAACAAAGAAAGAACATATACTTGCGATAAACGTTAGAAACGAGAAAGTCCCTAATTTCATAATAAGTCTCCCTTGTTTGAAATGTATTTTGATTTAGTGCACGACTTTCTTTAGTTTAACATAAATTTCCTATTACCGATTAAATATATGAACAATAAAAAACGAGTATAAAATCTATGCGATTTCACACTCGTTTTGTTATTAATTAAATTTCCTTACCACATGTATAGCAACTCTTACAAGGAGTATTGCACTTATAAATAACCCACCATAACCAACGGCACTTAAAAATTGAACAGTAGGTTCTTTTGCACACAAGTCAGGGGCAGAATTACCTTGACTTGCTTAATAAAGTGAAAGTGAGAAATCACTTAGTTATATTCCTTACTATTCTCCTTGTCTTTTTGTATAAAACAATCTAAAAGCGAGTAACCAGCTATTAAACTAATAATGGTAACGAAAGTTGTATTCACAAGAATAATATTAGTTAAATAAGGTAGGTATTCACCAACTGGTGAAAAGAGTAGAGCTGGAGAAAAGGAAATGAATAGTGTTGGCAACGTAATAGCGATAAACTTATCCGGCTGAAAGTTCCAGTTTTGTTTACTCGTTTCGCGATTAATTGATTGTAGGAATCGTAATAAAATGCCGACCAAAAGAGGGAAGAGTGTAAAGTAGAATAATCTTGGATAGACGTTAAAGTTCACTTGCGCGTCTGTATCTAAATAAAATTGAATTTTAACACCTACAACTAATAATAAGATGATAAATAATGTAAAGCAGAGGTATAGTATCACTTTTTGCATTCCATTCCACCATCCTTTATTAAAAAATATATTCAAGGAGCGAAGATATATACGATAATGGCGTTGTATATATCTTCGTTTTCTATTAGTTAATTGTGGATTTTGTTTGCTTCGTTAAGTAATCAATAATTCCCATCGCGCTAATTTCTATATCTAGATGTAAAATGTTATATACGGAATGATCTGATGGGACATTTAATTTTGTAAGATGAGAAGTGATTTTATCCATTAATAAAGTTTTTAAAGCTTTAGTAGCCTCATCGAAATCAGTATGTTTTTGAAAAATTTCATTTCCAGTATTAACGAAAATAGGTAACCAATGTTCAAGTTGGTTATATGCTTCTGTTACATTAGCAGATGCGCCGTAATGACCGAAATAAATAGTATCTACATTCATACTTTGAATGTGATTTTTAGAGGCAGTCATCGCATCTGGCTGGAATTGTGAAGGGGATGTTGATGGTAAATATAGTTCAACACCAAGGTCTGCGAGTTCTCTATAATAAATGCCAATTGTATCGCCAGTAAAAATGCCGTTTGTTAATGAATCGTGAATGCTAATATGGTGCTTTGCATGTCCCGGTGTATCATAAAATGTAAGAATGCGGTCTTCTGAAATTTGTAATGTATCACCATTTTGTACAATATGAACACGTTCTTCTTCTATAGGTAAAATGGGATCAAACAGTTTATCAAAATCTTCTTTGTACACAGCTTTTGCACCTAAAATGAGTTTTGTTGGATCAATCATATGACGAGCACCGCGAGAATGCACATATAAAGTAGCATTTGGGCACTTTTCCATCATTAACCCTGCTGCGCCTGCGTGATCTAAATGAACATGTGTAACGATAATGTTTTTTACATCATTTAAATTAATATGTAATTGCTGTAAGCCGTCTAAAATATAGGGAAGAGAAGGGGCCGCACAAGTTTCAATTAAAGTAATATCGTCACCTAATAAAACGTATGTACCTGTGCGTTCATCATGTTGTAAGTCATAATCATCAATAAGATATAGATGAGAAGATAGTTGTTCTACTTTTTTCATACTTACCACTCCTTATATACGGTATGTATCTATTATACGCTAAAAATAGAAAAAGACAGAAAACGAAAGCTCGTCTTCTGCCCTTTTGTAATGTAGTTATTTCGTTTGTTCTTTATTGATAGACATAACGAACAGTCCAACAATGCCGCCAACGATCGGAAGCATAATTTCTCCTGCTAAATTAAAGTAGGAGCTTAAAAATAAACCATTTACATCGATTACCCAGCCAATAACATACAATAACATCATATATAGTACGAAATAAAACTCGCGATTTGAAATCGTTTCATGTTGTGCAGTTTTCATAATGAACACCATCCTTTTCTATTATAATGGAAATATAAACTGTCACATTTTGTTCACAAATTAATTGTAAAACTTTCCATCATAAAAGTCTAGTATATTGTGTCGAATTTTCGAACGAAAATAAAGCGCTATCATTCCGGTATGTGAGTACGTAATAAGAGCTGTATATTCACGAATGTAGTATAGTATAAACATAGAATGATAGTGAAGAGAGGGGTAGGAACAATGACAGTTTATGATTTTTCAGCTAAAACAATAACAGGAGAAGAAAAATCGTTAAAAGATTACGAAGGAAAAGCACTTCTTATTGTAAATGTAGCTAGTAAATGTGGATTTACACCACAATATAAAGGGTTACAGGAAGTATATGATAAATATAAAGACCAAGGATTAGAAATACTCGGTTTCCCTTGTAATCAATTTGGGGGACAAGAACCAGGCACAGAAGCTGATATTACTAGTTTTTGTGAATTGAACTACGGTGTGAACTTCCCAATGTTTGCAAAGATTGATGTAAAAGGTGACAAGGCTCATCCACTTTATACATACATGACAGAACAAGCACCAGGTTTACTCGGTATGAAAGCAGTGAAATGGAACTTTACTAAGTTTCTAATTGGAAAAGACGGGAAAATAGTAGGGCGTTTTGCGCCGCAGACGAAGCCGGTGGATTTAGAGGTTGAGATTGAGAAGGTGCTTGGGGAATAATTAGGAGTTAGCTATCTATTATGTTTACTAAAAAACACCTCAAAGAACAAAGTAGCTCTTTGAGGTGTTTTCTTTAAACTCACATTATCAAGATTAAATCACTCTATCGTAGTCGTTTGATTTAGGCAGAGAAGCTGCTTTTTTCATAAGCACTTCCCATAAGTGTACGGATGTCTTCCATTCGGCTGCGGCCTGTTCCTTTTGATACATAGCGTTCTCATAACTGAAAGTAAGTTGTTGCATATCGGCCGAATTGTAAAGTGTATCGATGTGGAGAGCGTATTCTCGGAATGTTTGACTTTCACCCCGTGGTATGCCGATTCTCGCAAATTGTTTTAAAAGTGCACCGTAAGCTTTTTGATAAACAGCATCATCTTTTCGGTATTTATAGAAAAGAATAATAAAAAATGTAATCCATTTCATTCTAGTGGTGAAGAGAATGTATCCGATGATACTAATCGGCATCGTAGAGAGGAATACGTACCACCAAGAAAACCCATTTTTAGAATTTGTGATCTTTTTAGTAGAGGCTTCTTGTGTATTTTCTATTAAATTTTTGAGCTTTGCTTCATTGTTCCGTTGGTGTATTGGCTCGTTATTAGAATTATTTACTTGGTTATTTTGTGAAGTAGAAGCAGGAGTATTATTTGTGAAATTATAGGGATTGGTAAATCCTTTTGTTGGTTCGAATGGAATCCATCCGTATCCTGGGAAATATACTTCGACCCAAGAGTGTGCGTTATTGTTTTCGATTTTATAAACATTCTCACCTTCTGTACTAGCAAGTGTATTCTCAAGAGTTCCTTCTGTATAGCCTTTTACCCATCGAGCGGGAATCCCGGCAGAACGAAGTAAGACGATCATAGAAGTCGAAAAATTATTACAGTATCCGCTTTTTGTATCGAAAAGGAATTGATCTACATAATCTTGGTTTTTGGCAGGAAATAAGACATTCATTGTTTCGTATACAAAAGAGTTGTCTGTGAAGTAATTTTCAATAGCTAATACTTTATCATATCGGTTGCCTTTATCATTTGTAAGATTAACAGCCAAGTCTTTTACTCGCTGCGGTAATGATTCGGGAAGTTGTGTGTACTTTGTCATGAAATAAGGACTTGTTTCATGACCTTCATTCGTTTTTACAGATTTCAAATTTTCTATGGAAAACTCCGGAATCTCATATGTTACTTTATACGAGTTTAAAGTAGTAGAAGAGTCTCCGTGCATCGTATAGATTTTTTCTGAAAATGGGTCAACGCTGTATGATACATCAGAAGAAGCCTCAACTGATACTAATCCTGCTGGATAGGTAAGGTGAGGATAACTTTTTTGCATGGTGATTGTTGCTTCGGTTGTCTCCGTTTTTGTATTTTGTTCGTACCAACTCACGACGTCGTTTTTATTTTTAAAAGAAACCTTTTTCGGGTTTTCAGAAACCTCCCAGCCTTTTCCTGTATAAAAATCTTTTGTTTCTACTCTCCAATATTGTTTGTTTTGCGTTTGTGCTGTAAAAATAATTGTATTATCCGGCTTAAAAGGACCGCCTAATTGCGAGTCATCTAGACCATATCCAATTTTAGAAACTTCTTGTTCTTTACTTGCTTCAGATGTGTTGAATTTTAAAAAATCCATTGGGTTTGGCCATTGAGGGCCAAATTTTGGAGCAAAGTATGCGATGGTTGCTGACAATACAATAAATATTGTAAGAGGTCTAAGTAATTTTGAGATTTCTCTAGCATAATTTTGTAAGTGTTCCATCTCTTTTATTCGTTCTATTTGAAGAAGACTAAGTATAAAAAAGCCGATGACAACAGTACGAATAATAGCGTAGTTTTCATTGTATAAATGTAAGTTATGAAAAGTTATGATATAAATAATAGTCAATATAAGAAATAACAACCCGCGTTTTTTATGAATCATCCAAAAAGAGATGAAAGAACTCAAAAACCAAAATGATAAAAAAAATAAAAGGGTTGGAAAAACTGGAGAAATATCTAGCAAATTCCCTTGAAATAACAGGGAGGAATTTCGAGAAATATCAGAAAAAAATTTCGTTAGCCAAGATGGATTTATAAAAGCATTTTTATAATGCAGGAAATGAATGATGAATAAGATCGTGACGATCTTTATTGGAATCTGCCACCTTGTTTGAAAAAAAGAGAGAGTGAAGCAAATTCCTATAAATATTACAAAAATATCTAATCTACCTACGTTTGTAATACCTATAAGGGGTCTTAGCCATTCTAGTAAAAGTAGAAGTGCACATACATGCATGAAGAATCTGCTCATATCCCATTTGTATTTTGTTCGTAATGTTATCATTTGCTCACCTCAAAAAACACGTTTGTATACCGGTTCCCATAAACCACATTTACAAATATTTTTCGTTTTTGTAGAGTTTCTAGAATACTTAGTTCTCGATGTGAGAGTTGATTTGCTTTTTCTTTCACGACAAACACCATTAATTTTCTGTTTTTTATAGCAGCAAAGTTAGCCGCCTTTTGAATATCGGGAGAAAGATCGCTTGTCACGAGTATAATCGTTACGGGCTCATAAATTTTTCTTAATTCCATTTCTACACTCCGGGAGAGCGGGAATACACTGTCTGCTTGTACTTTTGCTAAATGAAAAAAGATTTGTTGCAACTGAGTATCTCCATTGTTTAAAGGGAAAATAGTTTGTTCTTTTCCGACAGACACGAATGATGCTGGTGAATTTTGCTTCAAGACAGCCCTCACAATAGAGGCAGTAAACGTTACGACTGATTCGAATAGAGGGGACTCAGTTCTGTCCATAAATATCATAATATTATGGCTGCGCTGTTGTTCAAACTCTTTCGTCATAATATTGTTTGTTCGGGCAGTTGCTTTCCAATCAATCCATGAAAAGCGGTCACCAGGTTTATAGTCTCTGACACCGACAGAGATTGTAGAGTCTTTTGCTAAATTTATATTTGCTGAAAGTGCCCCTTGTTCGAAATGATTTTCCAATTGTCGATATGTTATATCTACATACTGGGGATAGACTAAAAATGTATCTGGAACTGAAAAAGTTACTTCTTTCTCCATCATACCGAATAGATCACCAGTTTTGACACGTACGCTTGAAAAAGTGTGCTCTCCTCTAGGGATTGTGTCAATAACATATTGAAACGAAATATTCCGTTTGAATCCTGGAAAGAGTATTACCTTATTCACCTTCGTTTGTATACAACTTGTAAATTGTGATGGTAGTTCATCTTCTATAACTAAATAAAGTAAGGGAAAAGGAAATTTTCTTTTTATTGTAATAGTGCTTAAAAGTTGTTCTCCGGCTACATATTCGTTTTTGTTTGTTATTCGTTTTACTTCAGCGTCTCGTAAAGCGTAGAAGGGAAATAGTAGTGAATAAAGACCAATAGGAATCGTACTGTAAAACAAAAACCAACTTACAAATCCTCCTTGAAGCATAGCGTACACAAATGTTAAGACTAGGCATAAAGGTATTAGCAATAACTTCGTAACGTGATATAGCGCCCGTAGTAGTCGTTTCATCAAAGGTTTTTCGTCCTTTGAGTCGGCACGGTAGTTCGTGCAACGATTTTGGCGATAACTTGTTCTCCTGTTATTCCTTCAAATCTTGCTTCCATTTTTAGAATGAGTCTGTGAGCTAAAACGTAAGGAGCTAAAAATTTAACATCGTCTGGAATAACATAATTTCTGCCATGGATGAATGCATAAGCTTGTGAAGCTTTCATTAAAGCGATTGAGCCGCGTGGACTTGCACCTAGCTGTATAGAACTATAAGAACGCGTCTGAGTAACAAGTTTTACAATGTAATGCTTGATTGCTTTGTCCATGCTTACTTCCCGTACGCTTTGTTGTAAATAAAGTAATTCTTTTATTGTAGTAATAGCTTGTAAATGAGAGAGTGGATTTGTTTTTTCCATCCGGTTTAAAATTTCAAATTCTTCTTCTGGTGTAGGATATCCCATTCTTAGCTTCAACAAGAAACGATCGAGCTGAGCTTCTGGTAAAGGATATGTTCCCTCATATTCGACCGGATTTTGTGTAGCCATTACAAAGAAAGGTTTTGGTAACGATCTTGTAATGCCATCTATTGTGATAGTGCCTTCTTCCATACTTTCAAGTAAGGCAGATTGTGTCTTTGGAGATGTACGATTAATTTCATCAGCAAGTACAAAATTCCCCATAATCGGTCCAGGCTTGAACTCAAATTGGAGTTCTTTTGGATTATAAATAGAAACACCTGTTACATCAGACGGCAGTAAATCAGGTGTGAATTGAATACGCTTGTAATCAGCATCAATTGATTTAGAAAGAGCACGTACTAGCATTGTTTTCCCAACGCCAGGAACATCTTCTAATAGTACATGACCTTCAGCTAAGAGAGCTGTCAAAGCTAAGAGCGTTTCTTGTCGTTTTCCGACCATTAATTTTTCAATATTGGTGATTATTTTTTCTACTATGGGATGTAATGAATCAAGCTGGGGCATCGTAATCCTCCTAATTTTATTATCTTTTCTAATTCATTTTTATGTTAAAGAAAAGGAGTTCCTTCATTTTAATGCAGTATAATAGTAATCTAAGAGGTAAGTAGGAATGGTTTATATAAGTTCATATTGAGAACTTATATAAATAGGAAAAACTTAAATGTTAAAAAATCATGGTGATATACTTTATAATTTCTATGTCCCCAAAGGGAATCCTACTCGTAATTTTATGAATATTCAGATTATATATACGGATAACATCTAGTATAATTGTTTCCGTAATTAAGGGCAATACAGTAAATAATGATTTGTAGTTTTATCCCTCTATTTGCGGGCTCATTAAAGTTTCACTTTATATAAAATATGTCTTGATAATAGTATCGTTGCAGAAAAGTAAATTCCTTATAGCATTATTGAAGTAGTATCAAAACTCTTTTTAATATATTTATATAAAAACGTAGGAATTTCTCCTGCGTTTTTTCTTATGCAAAAAAAGGTGAATCCTCCAAATACTATTCTCCTAATAAGCCCACCGCTGACCGAAATCTTCACAACAAAACAAAGTAATCTTTACTTATAAATGTTTCCCCTTAAACCGATTTCCAAATGAATTTATGACAATCTCTTGAACTGTGCGAAATGTCACATCTGTATTTTACAACCTCTTTTATAGTAAGGGTATGTAAGAGAGACGTACTAAGGGAGTGAACAGTATGAAGAAGAAACCTTCAGCACTAATGAGACGTTTAAAATATTTTTCACCAATAGATCGTTATAACGATAATCATACACAAGAAACATATGAAGATCGTGAATGGGAAAATGTGTACAGAAAGCGTTGGCAGCATGATAAAGTAATCCGTTCTACACACGGTGTGAACTGTACTGGTTCTTGTAGCTGGAACATTTATGTGAAAGATGGAATTGTAACATGGGAGGGTCAAGAGCTTAACTATCCAACAACAGGTCCTGATATGCCTGATTTTGAACCACGAGGATGTCCGCGTGGAGCGAGTTTTTCTTGGTACATTTACAGTCCGCTTCGTGTGAAATATCCGTATGTACGTGGTGTTCTATGGAGTATGTGGCAAGAGGAACTACAAAATAACGAGTCACCACTAGACGCTTGGAAAAGCATTGTGGAAAACCCTGAAAAAGCACGTACGTATAAGCAGGCGCGTGGTAAAGGGGGATTCATTCGTGCGAATTGGGATGAAGTATTACAACTCGTTTCTGCTTCATTACTATACACAGTAATTAAATACGGTCCAGACCGAAATGTTGGTTTTTCACCAATTCCAGCAATGTCGATGTTAAGTCATGCAGCTGGTAGCCGCTTTATGCAACTTATGGGTGGACCAATGCTTAGTTTCTATGATTGGTACGCAGATTTACCACCAGCTTCTCCGCAAATTTGGGGTGATCAAACTGATGTACCAGAAAGTAGTGACTGGTATAACTCTGGTTACATTATGACATGGGGTTCAAATGTACCGATGACGAGAACACCAGATGCTCACTTTTTAGCAGAGGTTCGATATAAAGGAACGAAAGTCGTTTCTGTAAGTCCTGACTTTGCCGAGTCTACAAAGTTTGCTGATGATTGGATTAGTGTGAAACAAGGTACAGATGGTGCACTTGCGATGGCAATGGGGCATGTAATCTTACAAGAATTTTACGTAGATAATCAAGTGGAATACTTCACAAAGTATGCGAAGCAATATACTGATTTTCCTTTCTTTGTCACATTGAAAGAAAAAGGAGATCAATTCGTTGCTGATCGTTTCTTAAATGCTTCTGATATTGGACGCGAAACGAAGTTAGGGGAATGGAAACCTGTACTTTGGAACGAGAATACGAATGATTTTGCAACACCTCACGGCACAATGGGATCACGTTGGGATAACGAGAAGAAATGGAACTTGCGTTTAGAAGATGAACAGACAGGTGAAACAATTGATCCACGTCTTTCTTTACTTGGAATGGAAGATAGTGTTGAAACAGTGCAAATTCCATACTTCTCTGATGATGGAAATACAATATTAGAACGCACAATTCCAGTGAAAAAAGTTATGATAGAAGAAGGCGAAGTGTTCGTTACAACTGTATATGACTTAACGTTAGCAAATTACGGTGTGAACCGAGGTCTTGGCGGGCAAGAACCGAAAGATTTCAATGATGATGTACCGTTTACACCTGCATGGCAAGAGAAAATGACTGGAGTAAAACGAGAGCTTATTATTCAAATTGCTCGTGAGTTCGCGCAAAATGCAGTTGATACGAATGGCCGCTCGATGATTATTATGGGAGCTGGTATTAACCATTGGTTTAACTCTGATACGATTTATCGCGCAGTTTTAAATCTTGTTCTTCTCGTTGGGGCACAAGGTGTAAACGGCGGCGGTTGGGCACATTATGTTGGTCAAGAAAAATTACGACCAGCAGAAGGATGGCAAACAATCGCGATGGCGAAAGATTGGCAAGGGCCACCGAAATTACAAAACGGTACATCTTTCTTCTATTTCGTAACAGATCAATGGCGTTATGAAGATACACCTGTTGGACATTTAGCATCACCAGTTGAGGGCAACTCTCGTTATCAACATCACGGTGATTACAACGTATTAGCTGCACGACTTGGCTGGTTGCCTTCTTATCCAACATTCGAGAAGAATGGAATTGAATTATATAAAGAAGCTGTTGCTGCTGGTGCAACAACACAAGAAGAAATCGGAAAATACGTTGCACAAAAACTAAAAGAAAAAGAACTGAAATTTGCGATTGAAGACCCAGATAATAAAAACAACTTCCCGCGTAACTTATTCGTATGGCGTGCAAACTTAATTTCAAGTTCCGGTAAAGGACACGAATATTTCTTAAAACATTTATTAGGTACAACAAACGGATTAATGAATGACGATAGTGACTCATTAAGACCAGAAGAAATTAAGTGGCATGAAGATGCACCTGAAGGGAAGTTAGATTTACTCATTAATTTAGATTTCCGTATGGCTGGAACGGCGCTTTATTCTGATATCGTCTTACCTGCTTCAACTTGGTATGAAAAGCATGATTTAAGCAGTACGGATATGCATCCATTTGTGCATCCATTTAATCCAGCAATCGGTTCACCGTGGGAAGCACGCTCTGACTGGGATATTTTCACCTCTCTTTCTAAAGCTGTGTCAGATTTAGCGAAGAAAATCGATCTTGAACCAATGAAAGAAGTCGTTGCAACACCACTTCTTCACGATACACCGCAAGAATTAGCGCAACCACTTGGCAAGATTAAAGACTGGAGCAAAGGTGAGTGTGAACCAATCCCAGGTAAAACAATGCCGCAAATTCATGTTGTCGAAAGGGATTATAAAACGATTTATGACAAGATGACAGCGCTTGGACCAAATACCGAAAAACAACCGATTGGTACGAAAGGGATTTCTTGGTCGGCAGAAAAAGAATATGAGCAATTAAAGAGTCGATTAGGAGTTGTTCGAACGGATTCTATTGCGAAGGGGTGCCCAGACATAAAAGAAGCAATTAATGCTGCTGAGGCGGTATTAACACTTTCTTCTACAACAAACGGTCATATGGCGGTAAAAGCATGGGAAGCGCTTGAAAAACAAACCGATTTAAAACTACGTGACTTAGCAGAAGAACGTGAAGAAGAATGCTTCACATTTGAACAAATTACAGCGCAGCCTAAAACAGTAATTACTTCTCCGGCCTTTACGGGTTCTGAAAAAGGTGGACGCCGTTACTCACCATTTACAACAAATGTTGAACGTCTCATCCCTTGGAGAACGATAACTGGTCGACAATCTTTCTACTTAGATCATGACATGATGAAAGAATTCGGTGAAACGATGGCAACATTTAAACCAATACTGCAACATAAACCGTTCCGTAAATCACGACCTGAAGTAGAAGGGAAAGAAATTACACTAAACTATTTAACACCGCATAATAAGTGGTCGATTCATAGTATGTACTTCGATTCATTACCGATGTTAACGTTGTTTAGAGGTGGTCCAACTGTTTGGATGAACAAAGATGACGCGAATGAAGCTGGTGTTGCTGATAACGATTGGATTGAATGCTTTAACCGTAACGGAGTTGTCGTAGCGCGTGCTGTTGTAACGCACCGTATACCGAGAGGAATGGCATTTATGCACCATGCGCAAGATCGTCACATTAACGTGCCTGGTACGAAATTAACAAGCACCCGCGGGGGAACGCATAATAGTCCAACCCGTATTCATGTTAAACCAACACATATGATTGGTGGATATGGCCAATTAAGCTATGGATTTAACTACTATGGTCCGACGGGGAACCAGCGTGACTTAAATGTCGTAATCCGTAAACTGAAGGAGGTAGATTGGCTTGAAGATTAAAGCACAAGTCGGAATGGTAATGAACCTAGATAAATGCATCGGCTGCCATACTTGTAGCGTAACATGCAAAAACACCTGGACAAATCGTCCAGGTGCTGAATATATGTACTTCAATAACGTAGAAACGAAACCTGGAATTGGTTATCCGAAACAATGGGAAGATCAAGAGAAATATAAAGGCGGCTGGGAATTGAAAAATGGTGAAATTCAGCTGAAATCCGGTTCGAAAATGAAACGCCTTATGAATATTTTCCACAACCCAGATCAACCAACAATCGATGATTACTTTGAACCTTGGAACTATGATTATGAAACATTAACAAATAGCCCGCAGCGTAAGCATCAACCAGTTGCTCGTCCGAAATCAGCAATTACAGGCGAATTTATCGACAAAATTGAATGGGGTCCAAACTGGGAAGATGATTTAGCTGGTGGACATATAACAGGATTGCAAGATCCGAACGTAAAGAAAATGGAAGAAGAGATTAAAACAGATTTTGAAAATGTCTTTATGATGTATTTACCACGCATATGCGAACATTGTATGAATCCATCTTGCGTTTCTTCTTGTCCATCGGGTGCGATGTATAAACGTGAAGAAGATGGGATTGTTCTTGTGGATCAAAATGCATGTCGTGCATGGAGATTTTGTGTATCGTCTTGTCCGTATAAAAAAGTATATTTTAACTGGCAAACAAATAAAGCTGAAAAATGTACAATGTGTTTCCCTCGTATTGAAGCTGGTATGCCAACAATTTGTTCGGAAACTTGTGTAGGACGTATTCGATATATTGGGGTAATACTATATGACGCTGACAAAGTGAAAGAAGCAGCTTCTGTTGAAGATGAAAAAGATTTATATGAATCTCAGCTTACTGTTTTCCTAGATCCAAATGATCCAGAAGTAGCAGCTGAAGCGAAAAAACAAGGCATTCCTGAAGAGTGGATTAAAGCAGCACAAGAGTCACCAATCTATAAAATGATTATCGATTGGAAAATTGCTCTGCCTCTTCATCCAGAGTACCGTACAATGCCAATGGTTTGGTATATCCCACCCCTTAGCCCAATTATGAATATGGTGGAAGGGAAAGGTAGTAACTGGCAAGCAGAAGAGATTTTCCCTGCTATCGATAATATGCGTATCCCAATTCAATATTTAGCGAATCTACTCACTGCAGGGGATGAATCACATATTCGTCTTACATTGAAAAAAATGGCTGTTATGCGAACGCATATGAGAGCGTTGCAAATTAATAAAGAACCAAATGAAGCAGTATTAAAAGAAATTGGTTTAACGAAACAGGATGTAGAAGATATGTATCGTCTTCTTGCTATTGCGAAATATAAAGATCGCTTTGTTATCCCGACGTCTCACCGCGAACAAGTTGCAGATTTATATAGCGAGCAAGGAAGTTGTGGTTTATCTTTCGCAGGTGGGCCAGGCTCTTGTACGACAATTTCTTAAAAAAAGGGGGTAGAAAACTATGAAACAAAGTTTACAAACAGCTTTTTCTTGTTCTTCTTTTCTTCTCTCCTATCCTGAACTAGGTTGGAGGGAAGCTTTACTAGAATTACAGGAAGAGATTCAAGAAATTGAACAGGAAGAAATCAGAGCATCACTTACAACATTTATAAAAGAAGCGCTAAATAAAACAGACAATCAACTTATTGATTCTTACGTCTATACATTCGACTTTGGAAAGAAGACAAATATGTATCTTACCTACATGAAAACGGGTGAACAAAGAGAGCGTGGAATTGAATTATTAGAGTTAAAACAGCATTATCAAAAATCTGGTTTTGAAGTAACAGATAAAGAACTACCTGATTATTTACCGCTTCTACTTGAGTTTCTTGCAAACGCGAATGAAAAAGATAGCGAACCAATTATGAGTAAATACACGGAAAATATACAAGCGTTGCACGGGCAATTAAAAGAAGCAAACTGTATGTATGAACCAATTCTCGCCGCTGTTCTACTCGCTATCAATACATGGGGTGTACAGGCAAATTAGAAAGGAGAGTTGTCAAAATGATGGATCAATTTCTATGGGTATTGTTTCCCTATATCATTTTTGCAATCTTTATCGGTGGACATATTTTCAGATACAACTATGATCAATTTGGATGGACGTCAAAATCTAGTGAACTATTAGAAAAGAAAATGCTCCGAATCGGAAGTCTATTATTCCACTTTGGGATCATGTTCGTCATTGGTGGTCATGTTATGGGGATTTTAATTCCAGAGTCTGTATACCGTTCAATAGGTATTTCTGAGCATATGTATCATGTAGTAGCAATTAGTTTCGGGCTTCCGGCAGGTGTTGCTTCTATCATCGGTTTAATTATATTAACGTACCGCCGTGTAACAGTAAAACGCATCATTGCAACGAGCACAAAGGGAGATTATATTGCGCTTATTTTATTACTTATCGTAATGCTAGCAGGACTTTCCTCAACGTTTTTAAACATCGACTCAAAAGGGTTTGATTATCGTACAACGATCGGTCCGTGGTTCCGAAGCCTCTTCATTTTCCAACCGAAAGTTGAATATATGATGGAAGTACCTGTATGGTTTAAAATTCATATTCTTGCAGGAATGGGGCTTTTCGCAGTATGGCCATTTACTAGACTGGTACATGTATTTAGTGCCCCAATTAAATATATAAGCCGTAGTTATGTAATTTACAGAAGACGTATTCCAAATGAATTGAAAAAATGATTTAGTTTTATATGTTTAGTAATTTATAAGGAAAGCCGAGATCTAATTGGAGACCTCGGCTTTCCTTATAGGTATAAGTATCTAAATAAGATGCTAATCAATACTACAAACAGAGGCAGAGCAATCTTCACAAGCAATTGCACATTTTAAAAATTGTAAATCGTGAATTGTAATCTTTCCTTTATGAATAGAAATTGTACCTTGCTTTTTTAATTCATTTAACATTCGATTTACGCTTTCACGTGAAGTTGCACAGAAATTAGCAAGTTCTTGATTCGTTAAAGGTAAATCGATGAGAATACCATTTTCTTTTAACACACCATAACTATTTGTCATTCGAATGAGAGTAGAATACAAGGCACCTTTTTTGCCATGCAATACTAAATCTCGGAACTTCGTTTGCATTCTTCTTAAATGTTCACTAATCCATTTCATAAATTCAAATACAAGTGCGGGCTTTTGGAGTAATTCTCTTTCTAACGCTTCACGCTTTATAACGCCTACTTCAACATCTTCAAGGCATTTTGAATTTAATAAATACTTCGCATCGTCCGTGAACAATGTTAATTCTCCAATAATGTCATATGCCGAACAAATACGGAGTGTCAACTCTTGCCCATCAGCATTTAGTTTACTAATTTGTACTTTTCCGGAGTGGATGATATAGAGTTCGGTTGCCTCCATACCTTCTTGAAAAATAAAACTTCCTTTTTTAATTTGCATTTTATATTCAACAGATGCAAGTAATTCCTTTAAATCTTGAGATAATTTCATACTGTTTGTCACAGCAATCACCTTTCTTCTTATAAGCAATACATTTCCTATTTTGAGTGTAAGTATGCTGAAAATGCAAGAGCTATTTCAAAATTGTTGTAAAATTTCAATGACCGTAAGGAGTAGGGACTGAAGATGTGAACAAAATGCGAACAGATTTGTGAAGAATTTTTGAATGGGGAAAGTAATGTGAGAAAAGTCACATTGAATATGTAGCTTCTTTTTTATAATGAAGGCAAATAAAAAATTTGAAAGCTTACTAATGATTGCAGTAGAAAAGAAGGGATATATATGCACGAGAAGATGAAAGATTCTTTAGAACGGCCACTTCAAGATTTACGTATTTCAGTTATTGACCGTTGTAATTTTAGGTGCACGTACTGTATGCCAGCTGAAGTGTTCGGACCTGATTATGCTTTTTTACAGGAAGAGTTTTTATTAACGTTCGATGAAATAGAAAGGTTAGCGAGATTATTTATAAGTATGGGTGTTAATAAAATTAGACTTACTGGCGGTGAACCTTTATTGCGTAAAGATTTACCGAAGTTAATTGCAAGGCTTGCAAAGCTAGAAGGCTTAAAGGATATTGGACTCACAACAAACGGTATTCATTTAGCAAAACAGGCAAGGGCATTAAAAGAAGCGGGATTAAAACGTGTAAACATTAGTTTAGATGCGATAGAAGATCATGTCTTCCGAAAAATTAATGGACGAAATGTAAGTACAAAACCTGTATTGAAAGGAATTGAAGTAGCAAAGGCAGCTGGATTAGAAGTAAAAGTAAATATGGTCGTAAAAAAAGGGATGAATGATAGTCAAATTCTTCTTATGGCTCGTTATTTTAAAGAACAAGAAATTCAGCTTCGTTTTATCGAATTTATGGATGTGGGCAGTACGAACGGATGGAACTTTGAAAAAGTTATTACGAAGGAACAATTAATAGAGAAAATTAATCGTGTATATCCGATTGAGCCTGTTAAACCTCGTTACTTTGGAGAAGTTGCGAAATTGTATCGATATGTAGGGAGCGATGCAGAAGTTGGATTTATTACTTCTGTTTCTGAATCTTTTTGTTCCTCTTGTACGAGAGCTCGTATTTCGGCAGACGGTAAGTTTTTTACGTGCTTATTTGGAACGAAAGGAACCGATTTGCGAACGCTTCTTCGAGAAAATATTTCTGATGCTTCATTATTAAAAATTCTCCAACATACATGGGAGTGCAGAACAGATCGGTATTCGGATGAAAGAACGGCTGAAAGTACAAATAAACGTCCAAAAGTTGAAATGTCTTATATCGGTGGATAGCGAAAGGAGGATTCCCTATGCAAGAGCGATATTCAAGGCAAGTATTGTTTTCTGGAATTGGTGAAATGGGACAAAGAAAAATAAGAAAAAAACATGTGCTCCTAATCGGTGCGGGTGCACTAGGAGCTGCAAATGCGGAAGCGCTCGTTAGGATGGGGATTGGGAAATTGACAATTGCTGATCGTGACTACGTCGAATGGAGTAATTTACAGCGGCAACAGTTATATACAGAAGAAGATGCACAGCAGTGTAAACCAAAAGCGATTGCAGCGGCAGAACATTTAAGAAAGATTAATTCTGAAGTCGAAATTGTACCAGTTGTAACGGATGTTACAATGCAAGAAATGGAAGAGTTAGTAAAAGAAGTGGATCTCATTTTAGATGCGACTGATAATTTCGATACGCGCCTACTTATAAATGACATGTCACAAAAAGAAAATATACCTTGGATATACGGTGGATGCATTGGAAGTTACGGTGTAACGTATACAATTTTCCCGGGGGAAACACCATGCTTTCGCTGCCTAATGGATCATCCTATGGGCGGTGCAACATGTGATACAGCAGGAATCATTCAGCCGGCTGTACAAATGGTCGTTGCTCACCAAGTGACAGAAGCGATGAAAATATTGGTGAATGATTTTCAGGTGCTAAGGGGAACGATGTTATCATTTGATATTTGGAACAATCAATATCTCTCATTAAAAGTAAATAGGCAGAAGAAAAGTACATGTCCATCTTGTGGAAATGTACGCACGTATCCAAGTTTAACATTTGGATCACAGATGAAAACTGAAGTGCTATGCGGGCGGAATACAGTTCAAATCCGTCCAGGGATAAAGCGAGTTCTTAATTTAGAAGAAGTTCGAAATCGCTTACAAAAAAGCGTGAGTGTCAAAAAAAATCCATATTTACTATCGTTTCTAGTAGATGAATATCGTTTTGTTTTATTTACAGACGGTAGGGCATTTATTCATGGGACAAATGATATGAAAATGGCAAAACGATTATACGCAAAATATATAGGATGAACAGAAAGAGAGTTTATCCTTATCAAAACGAGGTGATAAAAGAATGCTAGAAAAACGTAAACCAATTCCAGTAGCAGAAGCAGTTGCACGCATAATGGAGTATGCTCATCAAGGTGAAATAGAAAAGGTTTCTCTTATAGACAGCTACGGTAGAACGCTTGGAGAAGATGTTATTGCAGATCATGATGTCCCGCATTTTGATCGCTCTCCATACGACGGGTTTGCAATTCGAGCGGAAGATACAAAAGAAGCAAGTAGCAGTAACCCTATTCAGTTTGAAGTGATTGGTGAAATTGGAGCAGGTTTTGTTTTTACAGAAGAAGTGAAAACATTTCAAGCTGTCCGTATTATGACAGGAGCCGCAATTCCAGAGGGGTGTAATGCTGTTGTTATGTTAGAGCTAACGGAAGGATTTGAAGAAAACGAAAAGACGTATATGACATTAAAACGCTCTTTCGCTGCTGGTGATAACATTTCTTTTAAAGGAGAAGATGTAAAACAAAATGCCATACTTGTGAAAAAAGGGACTTCTATTAACCCTGGAGTAGCGGCGCTTCTTGCTACGTTTGGTTATAGTTCCGTACATGTTGTAAAACAGCCGGTTATTGGAATTGTAGCGACAGGAAGTGAACTTTTAGAAGTACATGAACAGCTTAAACCGGGGAAGATTCGAAATAGTAATTCCTATATGATTGCTGCTCAAATTGAGCGAGCAGGTGGAATTGTACGCTATTATGGACAATTTGCTGACGATTTAGAGACGTGTTATGAGACCGTAAAAAGAGCAATAAAAGAAGTCGATATTTTAATTACAACTGGTGGCGTTTCGGTAGGAGACTATGACTATTTACCTGCTATTTATGAGAGATTACGAGCTAATGTACTTTTCAACAAAATAGCGATGCGACCAGGAAGTGTGACAACTGTAGCTGAGCTAGAAGGAAAACTATTATTTGGTCTATCTGGTAATCCTTCAGCTTGTTATGTCGGATGTGAATTATATGTTCGGCCAGTCATTGGAACATATTTGCATAGAAAAGATCCGCACGTATATCGAGCAGAAGCAATTTTACAGAAAGACTTTCCAAAAGCAAACCCATTTACTCGTTTTGTAAGAGGGAGAGTGGAAATTGTAGATGGCCAATTGCAAGCAACACCAGTTGGTTTAGATAAATCTAGTGCAATTTCTTCACTTGCAGAGGCGAATGCATTTATCGTCCTGCCGGGAGGAACGAGAGGATTTGAAGCAGGAATAATTGTTTCGGTATTATTATTGGAATCGAACATAGGAAGTGAGTGGCCGTGGAAAGAACCACTTCGATCATACAAGTAATAGAAAAATAGATTGCTAACTTATACAAAGATAAGAGGTGCAAGATGACACATGCGTATTATGAAGTAATTAATACACCTATTTCAATTGAAGATGTTACAAGGAAAGTAATTCGTCGTGAGTGTGGTGCTGTTACTACTTTTATTGGTACTATCAGAGAATTTACGAAAGGACGTCGTACACTATATTTAGAGTATGTAGCTTATAAGACGATGGCGGAAAAACAACTGGAGAAGATTGGGACCGAAGTAGAAGAGAAGTGGCCTGGGACATATGTAGCAATTACACATCGCATTGGTACATTGGAAATTTCTGATTTTGCTGTTGTTGTCGCCGTTTCAACACCACACCGGAAAGCAGCCTATGAGGCGAACGAATATATTATGGAGCGTATAAAACAAATTGTTCCGATTTGGAAGAAAGAGTTTTGGGAAGATGGTGAGTCATGGATAGGTGATCAGTTAGAGAAAATAGCATATGCAAATGGTGAGCCTGAAAGGGAGATGAGAACATGATTGAAGTACTATTATTTGCACATTTGCAAGAAGAAGCAAGCAAACCTGCCTTGCACATAGATTGTGAAAATATTACGGTTACTGAACTAAAGGAATTTCTGGTTAAGGAATATAACGTAGCAATTTCAAACGAGGTTATGGTCGCCATAAATGAAGAGTATGCAAATGAAGATGACAACATTCAAACTGGCGATGTAGTAGCAATGATTCCGCCAGTAAGTGGTGGTTGATTCTTTTCAGCCTAATCATGTTAGGACGTGATTAGGCTGGAGAGAATGAATATAACTATGCATACATAGGAGGGAACAGGATGAAAAGTCCTAATTTTCAATTAAGTTTACAAACTTCTAATCTAGTTATCGGTTTTATGGTATGGGTTATCTTATCATCATTAATGCCATATATTAAAGCGGATATTCCATTAACTGCGGGACAAATTTCTATGGTCACAGCAGTACCGGTTATTTTAGGTTCTATTCTTCGCATTCCAATTGGTTATTGGACAAATCGTTACGGAGCAAGAAAATTGTTCTTTATTAGTTTTATACTTTTATTATTCCCTGTCTTTTACATTAGTGTTGCCAATTCTATGATGGATTTAATTATTGGTGGGTTATTTGTAGGGATTGGTGGTGCTGTATTCTCTGTAGGAGTAACTTCTCTACCGAAATACTTCCCGAAAGAGAGTCACGGTTTTGTAAATGGTATTTACGGTGTGGGTAACGCTGGAACAGCAATTACTTCATTTTTAGCACCTGTAATTGCGACATCAGTTGGCTGGAGAACAACAGTACAGTGTTATTTAGTTTTACTTGCAGCATTTGCACTTATGAACTTTTTATTAGGCGATCGTAAGGAAAAAAAGGTGAATACACCATTAATGGAACAAATAAAAGGTGTATATAAAAATGAAAAACTTTGGTTTCTATGTATCTTTTACTTTTTAACATTTGGATCATTTGTTGCATTTACAGTATATTTACCAAACTTTTTAGTATCTCACTTCGGATTAGAGAAAGTAGATGCAGGCATGCGGACAGCTGGATTCATCGTATTAGCAACAATGATGCGCCCGATTGGTGGTTGGCTCGGTGATAAATTTAATCCATTTAAAATATTAATCTTCGTATTTATCGGCTTAACACTATCTGGTATTGTTTTATCATTCATGCCCAGTATGAACGTGTATACATTTGGTTGCTTACTAGTTGCATTCTGTGCAGGTATTGGAAATGGAACAATCTTTAAGCTTGTTCCAATGTACTTCTCTGAGCAAGCAGGGATTGTAAATGGGGTTGTGTCAGCTTTAGGTGGATTAGGAGGGTTCTTCCCACCATTAATTTTAACGTTACTATTCCAACTAACAGGTCATTATGCAATTGGATTTATGGCGTTATCAGAAGTCGCTCTTGCTTGTTTAATCATTACAGTATGGATGTATAGCCAAGAGAAGCTGTTAGTGATGTTAAAGAATCATTAATAAAGAAAAAGAACCCTCCTAAAGTAATTGAACTGTACCCCGAATCATGGACACTTAAAAAAAGCCCCATGATTCGGGGTTTTTGTGTATTTTTATCAAAAAACCTCGTTATAATGGAACCAACGATAGAAATGAGGTACGGAGAATGGGTAAAATTATTTTTAACGAAATTCAAA